>NZ_JBSGTR010000005.1:0-161673 GCF_053607505.1 Rhodococcus sp. NPDC055112 | reverse complement strand
CCCCCAGGGATCCGGCCCACCGACTACGACTGTCTCAGCTCGCGTGCTTCTCGACGAGCGCACCGAGTCGCGGCAGCGCCTCGATGACGTTCTTCTTCGCCGACGGGCGCATGGTCGAGTAGACCTTCTTGATGGCGGACTTGCTGGTGCCCTCGATCTTCTCGTCGGTCACGCCGAGCAGCGCGTCCGCGACCTGCTCGCTTCGCGCGCTGAGGAAGTCACCGAATCCGGCGCCACCGGCCGCGCCGAAATCCTGCCAGAACGGCTCGAGGCGGGAGATGAATCCCGGCAGCAGGCCCTCGACGGCCTCCGGCACGATCGACGGTCCGACCTTCTTCACGGCTCCGTAGCCGCCCTTGACCGCGAGGCCCGAGGCGCCCGTCTTCTCCGAAACCTCGGCGTCGATCAGCTCCTGCACGTCCGCGACCACGGCGGGCAGCCGGGACGGGTCGAGAAGGGTGTCATTCAGTGCTGCAACCACTTTCAATGCCTCCGATGTTGACTTGGGTGTCGCGCCAGACCTTATACGACGCGGAGCCCACCCGGCTTACTCAGCATCCGCCGAGAGCAGCTCATGACACCGCTCGAGCCTCGCGAGCCACCACCGTGTGCGCTCCGGTGAGGCCAACAGCCCTGCCACCCGCTCCGGATCAGGTACGACCGCCGAGGCAGGCAGTGCCCCGTCCACCATCGCGCGTGGCGCCGCGACATCGGCCTCGAACAGTCCGCCGGTGCCGAGTCCGCAGGCGTACTCCAGCTCGGGCAGCGCGGCCGCCGCCGCCAGCCCCGCACCCATCCCCACCGCGGAGTCGAGCGCGCTCGAGACCACCACCGGCACACCGTGACCCGCCAACTCGGCAGCCAGACGCAGCAGTGCCCGCATGCCCCCGAGGGGCGCGACCTTCACCACCGCAACGTCGGCACCGCCCGCGCGCACGACCCTCATCGGATCCTCGGCCCGGCGGATGCTCTCGTCCGCGGCGACCCGCACCCGCGCGCGACCGGAGGCCGCCGCGTGATCGGCCAGGCGCCTGCGCAATTCGACCAGTTCGGGGACGGAGGCGCACGGCTGCTCCGCGTACTGGAGCGGTCCATCCGAGGACAGCGCCAGCAACGCCTCCTCCGCCTCGTCGAGATTCCACCCGCCGTTCGCGTCGACCCGCACCTGCTCGATGTGCGCACGGACCGCCGCGACCCGCGCCAGGTCCTCGGCGAGCGACTGCCCCCGCTCGGCGACCTTCACCTTCGCCGTCCTCGCGCCGGGGAACCGGGACAGGATCTCGGGCACCCGCGCCGCCTCCACCGCGGGCACGGTCGCGTTGACGGGCACCATCGCGCGCACCGGCGCGGGCGGGCCCAGCCAGGCGGCCTCGATCGCCGAGCGCAGCCAGGACGCGGCCTCGGCGTCGGCGTATTCGGGGAAGGGGGCGAACTCGCCGAAGCCGGCGGGCCCGCGCAACAGCAGCACCTCGCGAGTGGTGATGCCACGGAAGCGGACTCGCATCGGAAGGCTCACCACGACGGCGTCCTCACGAAGCTCTGACAGTGGCGGCAGCGGCACCGGTTCGCCGCTCACGACGAGGCGTCCACGAACGCCTCGCCACGCAGCAGCGGGACCACGGCGCTGGCGTCGAATTCGGCGGCGATGTCGACATCGTCACCGAATCCCTTGTCGACGAGCTCGCGGCCGCTCGCGCAGTCACGCAGCCTCGCCGACAGGTCGCCCTCGGCCGCGGCGAAGGCCTCGGCGGCCGCGCGTGCCTCGGGCGAGGCCGCCTCCGCGTCGAGCGCCCCCAGCGCACGCAGCACCGCGCCCGCACCCCAGAGATCCTCCAGGCCAGGGCGGATGGCCCCATCCGGCCAGCGCTCCCCCGCCGCGATGACCGCCACCAGGGGCGGTCCGGCCGGGCCACCCCGAGCCGAGAGCCAGCGCGCCACGGCGGTGGCGTTTCGCAGCGAGGCCCCCACCACCTCGACCCCGGCATCGGCCAGCCCGAAGGACAGCGAGGATCCGTTCGGAGACGGCAGCACGAGCCTGTTCCCGTGCGAGTCAGGCGGCCGGCCTGGGCCGAAGGCGGCGCGGACCGACCCGGGCGAGAGGCTCACGTCGCCCGGCACCGCGCGCGATCGGCCGACCGCAACGGTCGCCCCCCGCTCGGCGGCGTAGCCGGCGGCGGACGCGGGGTCCCACCGATACGGGTAAACGCTCACGCCGCAGTCGAGCGCGACGGTCAGCGTCGTGGTGAAGGACAGCACGTCGACGACGACCGCGACGTCACAGTTCTCGATCAGGGCGGCGGCGCCGGCCGGTCCCCAGTCGAACCGGAGTCGGTACGCACCCTGACGGTGAGCGGGAAGCATGCCGTCATCCTCGCATCCGGCCTCAGGGCTGACCGGGCAGCAACACCACCATCAGCGCCTCGCAGTCGGCGAGCAGCGTGCCCTCGGCGTCGACGAGCCGCGCGCTGACGAAGGTCTTACGGCCCTCGACCCTGTCCACCTGTCCCTCGACGGTGAGCTGGGTGTTGATCGGGGTGACCTTGCGGTAGTTGACGTGCAGATAGCCGGTCCGGCTGATCGGGCGACCGTAGGCGTGCGTGACCATCCCGAACAGGTCGTCGAACAGCAGCGGCAGCGTGCCGCCGTGCGCGGCCCCGTTGCCGCCCATGTGGAAACGGCGGAACTCGCCGGTGGACCGCACGCCTGTCTCGTCGAACTTCTCGACGGTCCACGGCATCATCAGCAGGCTGCCGCGGCCGGGCAGCCCCATCGAACGCCCACCAGGCTGGCGACCCTCGGGGACCCGGTGCGGTTCCAGCAGTGCGACGAGGGCCTCCGCCTGCTCGGCGGCCTGCCGGACCACGTCCGCGGGCGGCGCGGTGGACACACCCAGATCCTGGATCGTGCGCAGTGCCTCGACAAGCCGCCCGAAGTCCGGGCCTCCGTTGTCCTCGGCGGCCCGGTACACGGGGAATCCACCGTGCTGCTCGTAGTCGTCCACGTCGCCCCGGCCACGGCCCCGTTCCACCTGCTCGCTCATAGCTGCACGGTAGGCCCGGCGGCGCCGACGCCCGTCGGTGGGCTCGCGTACCCGGCGGCCACCGATGCGGTTCGGGGCATATCCTTGGCGATCGTGACCTTCAATCCGCAGCTGTGGCGTCCGGTTCCCGGGTTCGAGAACCTCACCGATATCACCTATCACCGGCACATCACGCAGGGCACCGTCCGCGTCGCCTTCAACCGTCCGGAGGTGCGCAATGCGTTCCGGCCGCACACGGTCGACGAGCTGTACGCCGCCCTGGACCATGCCCGGATGACCTCCGACGTGGGCGCGGTGCTGCTGACCGGCAACGGTCCAAGCCCCAAGGACGGCGGCTGGGCGTTCTGCTCTGGAGGCGACCAGCGCATTCGCGGACGCAGCGGCTACCAGTATGCCGCGGGCGAGACCGCCGACACCGTGGACAAGGCGCGCGCGGGCCGGCTGCACATCCTCGAGGTGCAGCGCCTGATCCGCTTCATGCCGAAGGTGGTGATCTGCCTCGTCAACGGCTGGGCCGCGGGCGGTGGGCACTCGCTGCACGTGGTCTGCGACCTGACCCTCGCCAGCCGCGAACACGCCCGGTTCAAGCAGACCGACGCGGACGTCGGCAGCTTCGACGGCGGATACGGCAGCGCCTATCTCGCGAAAATGGTGGGCCAGAAGTTCGCCCGCGAGATCTTCTTCCTCGGTGATGCGTATACCGCCGAGCAGATGCATCAGATGGGCGCGGTGAACAAGGTCGTCGACCACGCCGAGCTCGAGGACGTCGCGCTGGAGTGGGCCGAGAAGATCAACGGCAAGTCCCCGCAGGCGCAGCGGATGCTCAAGTACGCGTTCAACCTTGCCGACGACGGCCTGGTCGGCCAGCAGCTGTTCGCAGGCGAGGCCACCAGGATGGCCTACATGACCGACGAGGCCGTCGAGGGCCGGGATGCGTTCCTGGAGAAGCGCGATCCCGACTGGTCGCCGTACCCCTGGTACTTCTAGGCCTATACCCCGAGCGCCTGACGCAACGTGGGCCACGCCTTGGGCAGCCGGTCGTTCCAGTAGGCCCAGGCGTGCACGCCGGTCACCTCGTAGTCGACGGTGGCCGGGATGCCCAGCTCGCGCAGCTTCTTGTCCAGCCGCCTCGTGCACTGATTCGCCGCCGCCTCGATGCCGCCGCCGACGAAGATCCGTTCGGCGTCGGTGCCGGGGCCCTCGTGCTCACCCACGATTCCCGTGCCGACCGACATGTAGATGGGCTTGCCGCGCAACGCCTCCGCGTTACGGATCGTGTCGTGCACGGCCCACTCGGGACCTCCGGGCACACCCCACATCTTGGCCGGGTCGCCGCCGCGCGAGGACACCGTGACCTGCGTGCTCAGCCGGCCGACATCGTCGGTGGTCGAATAGCACCCGCTGAAGACCGCGATGCCGCGGTACAGGTCGGGGCGCCGGTGCGCGAGCATCATCGCGCCCTGTGCGCCCATCGAGGTGCCCGCGATCGCGTTGACGCCGTTGGTCTTCAGCCGGGCGTTGATCAGCGGCGGCAGCTCTTTGGTGATGAAGGTCTCCCACTTGTGCAGCCCGACCTTCGGATCACGCTCGTCCCAGTCGGTGTAGAGGCTGGCCACCCCACCATTGGTCAGGACCACATTGATGTTCTTGTCGGCGAAGAACTTCGGCGCGTCGGTCATGTACATCCAGGCGCTCTGGTCCTCGCCCGCGCCGACGCCCTCGAGCATGTACAGGGTGGGCCGGGAGCTGTCCGCGGCCAGCAGCACGTCCACGCCGACCTCGCGGCGCAGGGCGGGTGAGGCGATGAGGAAGCGCGCGATCCGCTCCGAGGTGAACTTCTCCGAGACGATCGCCGGGGTGACGATGTCGTCGCGCAGTGGGGGTATCGGCCCCGGATCGTCCTGCCACGACTCGGGCATCGTCGACCCGGAGGTGACACTGCCCGAGTCCGAGCTGCCGAGGTCCGAGCTGCCGCCAAGGCTGCCCGAGTCCGAGCTGCCCGCGCTCCCGGAATCACTGCCCGTGCCCGGCGCCGCGACGGCCTCGCCCGACCCGGCCAACACCGCGACCGCAACCGCGACCACACCCACCGCCCTGCCCCACCCAGGACGACGACACGCGAAATTCATGGACTCCCCCAGTCTCGTTGGTGTCGATCGGAATCGGGCAACAGACGGCCCGGACCGCCGGACTCCCTTAGCGACGGCACCGATCGCCGAGACGGTACCGCGTTCGGCTGGGCCGCGCAGGCGAATTCGTTCCCCCGTGTCACGAATCTCTCGCCCGCGACCGAACACGGGATCAGGCACACTGAACGCATGGGCGTCGACCGCGAAAAGCCTGCACCCGAGCACCGTCGGCCGGACGGTGTCACCGACGCCGAGATCGCCGCCGCCGGGCGGGTCTCCGAAGCCCTCGAGACGGTCGAACGGGCCCGCGGGCATCTGTACGGGTTTCACCAACTCATCGGGCACGCGCACCTGCAGCTCGCCGAGGCTGTCGACATGCTGCGCGCGGCCGGCCACGGGGAGCGGGCCGACAAACTCCTGGAGGAGCTGGTCGGCCGCAACGTGCTGGCGGGCCGCTGGACATTTCAGGTGGTGGAGGAGTTCGACGACGGCTACTGGTCGGAGTTCCGCGACCACGAGCGGGCGGTGCGCGAGGAGCTGCTCGGCGGGCGCAGACACCTGTACGAGGCGGAGATGAAGCAGCACAGACGGACACCGGGCAGGCCCGGGCACGAGGCCCGACCCGCGGAGCAGGAGTGAGCATGGAGATTCTGAGCAGCCGGACGATCCTGCGGCCGGCCGACTATCCGACCACCCTTGCGTTCTACGCGCAGACCCTGGAGCTCGCGGTCGCGCGCGAGTATCCGGGCGGCACCGTGTTCTTCGCCGGGCAGGGATTGATCGAGGTCGCCGCCCACGGCGCATCCGGGGTGAGCACCCGCTTCGACGGCGCCCTCTGGTTTCAGGTCCGCGACCTCACGGCCACGCAGACGGAACTGGTGCTCAAAGGCGTGCAGATCATCCGGGAGGCGCGACAGGAGCCGTGGGGCCTGCACGAGTTGTGGATAGCGGATCCCGACGGCGTGCCGATCGTGTTGGTGCAGATCCCGGCGGACCACCCGATCCGGAGGGACGGCCGCCCGGCCCCCTAGGGCGCTTGCGGGACCGGTCCTCGCGGCGCGGCGCCGTTGACGACCGGGCCAACGCGGCGGACGATTCGTGCCTCGGCGACCCGCTCGGTCCGCCCCGGTGAGCTTCGACACATTTCGGTCCGGACACTGACGGTTCGCATGCCGACAGAGGCGTTGCGAGTGCCGTTCTCGGCCCGCCCGAACCGCCAGGACCTGGCCCGACGGGCGGCGGCGCGGCGCGCTCGAAAGCACGCGCGAACAGCGGGTACAGACTCGACTTTTACGCGTTCGTAACGGAGGATCGAGGCCGTGAACGCGGAACTCATCGTTCTTCTTGTCGTAGTTGTCACAGCCCTCGGGTTCGACTTCACCAACGGCTTCCATGACACCGGCAACGCGATGGCGACGTCGATTGCAACCGGGGCACTCAAACCCAAAGTCGCGGTTGCGCTTTCCGCAATCCTCAATCTGGTGGGCGCGTTCCTCTCGGTGGAGGTCGCGGCCACCGTCGCGAAGGGTGTGGTCAACCTCAGCTCCGTCGGCGGCGAGGATCTGCTGTTCATCGTCTTCGCCGGACTGGTCGGCGGAATCATCTGGAACCTGGCCACATGGCTGTTCGGCATCCCCTCGAGTTCCTCGCACGCACTGTTCGGTGGCCTGATCGGCGCGGCCATCGCCTCCCTCGGGATGAACGGCGTCGAGTGGGGCGGCGTGCTGAGCAAGGTGGTCATCCCGGCACTGCTGGCGCCGGTCGTCGCAGGCCTCGTCGCCACGGCCGGAACCTGGCTGATCTACCGGATCACCCGCGGCGTCAGCGACGAGACCAAGGATTCCGGATTCCGGCTCGGCCAGGTCGGCTCCGCATCGCTGGTATCCCTCGCGCACGGCACCAACGACGCGCAGAAGACGATGGGCGTGATCTTCCTGGCCCTTGTCGCCCACGGCACCCTCAACGCCGACTCCGACATGCCGTTCTGGGTGAAGCTGAGCTGCGCGGTCGCGATCGCCCTCGGCACCTACCTCGGAGGCTGGCGTGTGATCCGCACCCTCGGCAAGGGCCTGGTGGAGATCGCGGCGCCGCAGGGCATGGCCGCGGAGGCGTCCTCGGCCGCCATCATCCTGACCTCCAGCCACCTGGGGCTGCCGCTGTCCACGACGCACGTCGCCACGGGCTCGATCATGGGTACCGGCGTCGGCCGCCGCGGCGCCGAGGTGCGCTGGGGCGTCGCGGGCCGGATGGCGGTCGCCTGGCTGATCACCCTGCCGTCGGCCGCGCTGGTCGGCGCCGTGTGCTGGGGCATCGCGCAGCTGATCGGCGGCCTGCCCGGCGTGCTGGCGGTGTTCGCGATCCTGCTGCTGCTGGCGGGCTGGATGTATGCGCGTTCGCGCAGGCAGCCGATCGACTCGAGCAACGTCAACGCGGAATGGGACGGCGGCCTGATCCCCGCCGAGGACATCCCCGGTCCGCCCGCGCCGCCGAACCCCGCCCCCGCGCCCGCACCGGCTGCGGAGCCGACCCCGCGCGACAACGTGACGGCCTGAGGTACACAGACATGGATCTTCTCTCGAAAACCGTCGATTCCCTGTGGCAGGTCATCGCGGTGGGGCTACTGCTCGGCGCGGGCCTGCCCGCGATCTTCGCGCTCGGCCTGCGGGCGCTGGACTCCGGTTCCACGACCGATCCCGCCACGGCGACGACCACCCGCAAGCCGGTTGCCGTCATCGCGGCCGGCGCCTGCTTCGCCGTGGTGATCGTGGCGATCATCACGGGCATCCTGTTCGTCATGCAGGGCTTCCTCAGCCACACGTTCGGCATCGAGATCTTCTAGCGTCGGCCCACGAGTCGAGAGGCAACATTTCGTGACCTCAGCAAAACCAGCGTTCCCCCTGTCCGTGCTGACCTGGCTGCAGGACGGGTACCCGCAGGGCATCCCGCCGAAGGACCGCATCCCGTTGGTGGCCCTCCTGCACCACGAGCTGACCGCCGAGCAGATCAAGGACGTGGCCGTCGCGCTCGCCGAATCGCGCGGCGAGGGCGAGGACCCGACCGTCACCCGGGCCGAGATCGGCGAGCTGATCGAACAGATCACCCACGAGGCCCCGTCGGATCACGACATCGCCCGGGTCCGGTCCGTGCTCGCCGCGGCCGGATGGCCGCTCGGCGACGAGCCGTAGGGACGCACCGCCGTGGCCCTTCCACCGTTCCTCACCTCGATACTCGGGTGGCTGCGCGCCGGGTATCCCAACGGTGTGCCCGAACAGGACTACATCCCGTTGATCGCCCTGCTCCGCAGGCGCCTGTCCGACGAAGAGGTCCACGCGGTCACCGACGCATTGGTCGAGCAGTTCCCGCCGCCGATCGACAAGATCGACATCCAGGTCCTCATCACCAAGGTCACGGACGAGATGCCCGTCGAATCCGATGTGGAGCGGGTGCGCGCACACCTCGCGGCCGGAGGCTGGCCGCTGGCCGACGAACCCGGTGACGGGCCGAATGGGGCGACGACCCTGCGCGCTCTCGACCGTGACGCCGAGTCGGCCGCGGACGACGGGGCATCGGAGGACGGGGACACTCCCCCGGAGTCCGGCTAACCCAGTAGCCCGTCGATGATCCCGCGGGCGACCGGCGCCGCCTCCGATTCCCCCATCCGCAGCGCGGTGTTGACCGCACTGAGCAGCGCCTCGATCTCGAAGGCCAGCGCCGCGGCGTCCTTTCCCTGCGCCGCACCCTGGTCCTGAGCCCGCCCGATCTCGCGGGTGAGCAGCTCGCGCCAGTCCCGCTGATCTGCCGCGATCGCGTCACGCACCGGCCCAGGCCTGCTGTCGAACTCGGAGACGGTCGCGACCCGGAAGCAACCGCCGGGGAACACCGGCGCCGACACGAAGTCGAACCAGCGGTCGATCAGCGCCCGTAGCCGGGGCATCCCGCGGGGTTCCTTCAGGCTCGGCCGGACGACGTGCTCGATGAACACCTCCCTGGCCGCCTGCACCGCGGCGACCTGAAGGTTCTCCTTGGTGCCGAAGAGCGTGGCGACGCCGCTCTTGCTCAGCCCGAGATCGGTCGCGAGCCTGCCGATGCTCAGACCGGTCAGTCCCTCGACCGAGGCGACATCCGCCGCGTGCCTGGCGATCGATGCGCGGGCCAGCGCCCCTTTGATCAACCGCTGGTCGGAAGTCCGAGCCGTATCCACCATCGCTCCATTCTCCACGAGATCTTGCCAAATTGCACGAACGGTCGTACGTTCACTATATACACGAACGATCGTACGCTTTCTTTGCGCGGTCATCCCCTCGTCGGACCACTCCGAAAGGAACCAACCATGACCGAAGTGTCCGAGCAGGCACCCTCCCCGGCGCGGGCGTCCTCCCGCATCGCTCTCCTGATCGCCTGCAGCGCAACCTTCGTCGCCTTCCTCGACCTCTCCGTCGTCAACATCGCGTTCCCGGCGATCGCCCGGGACTTCACCACCGCCACACCGACAACCCTCACCTGGGTGGTGAGCGGTTATGCGGTGGCATTCGCGGCACTCCTGACGCCCGCGGGCCGACTCGCCGACACCCTCGGCCGTCGGCGAATCTTCCTCGTCGCCCTGATCGGGTTCGCCGTCACCTCGCTGCTGTGCGCGGTCGCGCCGAGCGCGCCATGGCTGATCGGTGGCCGCGTCCTGCAGGGCGCGACCGCCGCGCTGATGATCCCGGCGGCCCTCGCGCTGGTGTTGGCCGCCACCGCTCCCGACCGGATCGCCGCCGCGATCGGCGCCTGGTCTGCCGCGGGCGGATTGGCGGCCGTGGTCGGCCCCGCGATCGGCGGCGCTCTCGTCGAGTCGTTCGGCTGGCGTGCCGTGTTCGTCATCAACGTTCCGATCGCAGCGGCCCTGGTGGCGCTCGGCGCGGGCCTCCGAACCGGCGAGCCCGCACACCGGGGAGTCGGCGCACCGGCCATCCCCGACGTCGTGGGCACCCTCGCGGCCGCGCTCGGCATCGGCGCGGTGGTGGCGGGCGTGACCGAGGGTCAGAGCTGGGGAACGACGTCCCCTGCGACGCTCCTCACCGTCGGCACCGGACTGGTCCTCGTGGTCGTCGCGCTCGTCCGGTCCAGGCGGCATCCGAGTCCGGCGATCGCGGTCGACCTGTGGCGCAATCGGCGATACGCCCTCACCAACGCCACCTCGTTCGTGTTCGGTGCGGCGATGTTCGCCTGGCTGCTCGCCGGCCCCCTGTTCCTGGATGCGATCTGGGGATACACCGTGCTGCAGTCCGCCGCGGCGCTCAGCGTCGGAGCGGTGGCCGCCATGGTGACGGCCACGATCACCGGCCGCGTCGGCTCTGCCAACGCACTACGCCTGGTGGGGGTGCTGGGCGCGCTGATGTTCGCGTGCTCGGCGTTCTGGGCGAGCACTGATGCGTTCAGCGCGACGCCGCACCTGTGGTCCGTCTGGGTTCCCGCCTCCCTCCTCGGCGGCGGCGGCATCGGCTTCCTCGTCACGGTCCTCGGCACAGTCGCGGCGAGTTCCCTTCCGCCTCAGCAGTTCGCATCGGGAGTCGGGATGAACCTGATGTCCCGCCAGGTCGGCGGAGCGCTCGGCGTGGGCGTGCTCGCCTCGGTCCTCGCCGCTCATCCGGGCGACGCGCTGGACGGGTTCCACCTCCTCTTCCTCGCCTGCGCGGTCACCGCGGCGGCCGCCGGGATCCTCGCGGCCACCCTGACCGAGAAGCAGGCCTCCCACACAGACACCAACACCACGAATCTCGTCGAGAGCAAGGGGTAACAGCCATGAGCCACAACATCATCCGTACCGAAGCGACCGATCCGATGTGCCTCGAAGCCGAGGAGATCCGCATCCTGCTGACCGACGCACCCTGGTCGAGGTTCGCGGTCATGGGCGACTCGATAGCGAAGGGCATCGGCGATCCCAGCCCCGGCTACGAGACCGCCGCCTGGGCGGACCGTGTCGCGGCGGGACTGAAGTCGGCACGGCCGGACGTGTCGTACCTGAACACCGGGCGGATGGGCGCGACCAGCGCGGAGGTCCTCGACGAGCAGCTCCAGACCGTGCTCGACTTCGAACCCGACCTGGTACACATCACCTTCGGCGGCAACGACCTGTGGCTCCCGGACGCTGACCTCGACGCGATGGCCCGGAACCTTGAGACCGCGTTCTCGGCGGCGCACCGTTCCGGCGCACAGATTTCCACGCTCGCGCTGGCCGACGTGTTCGTCGGCCGACGGATGCAACCGATGAGGGACCGGATCGCGCACCTCAACGACGTCACCCGCGGGCTGGCCGCCACGTACGACGCGATCCTGGTCGACCTGTGGGGGCACCCGCTCCGGCTGCGGCCGGATCTGATGAGCGCTGACCGGATCCACTTCACGATGAGCGGGTACGCCGTGGTGGCGTCGGAAATGGTGCGGGCACTTCACGACCGCCTCGCGCGAGCGGTGCTACCGGCGTGATGACCTGAGACGCTCGCTTGGGTTCGTCGCGACCGGCCGCTACGGGGGACCGTCTTCGGCCTGCCGTTCGCCCCGACGATCCCGGACGCCCTCACCTCACCTCGCCGGCGCGCGTCGTCCTCCCTGCGGGCGTTGGCTTTTCGCCTGGCGCGGTCGAGTAGCTCTCGGGGGTGGTGGCGGTGGTTGATGCGGGGTTTCTGTTCGGGATCGATGTGTGGTGGTGGGGTCCATTGGGTGCGTCCGGCGTTGTCGGTGCCGTTGGGGGGCGGTGTGGGTGTGCCAGCCGCCTGGGCCGTCGTGGATGAGGGCGTGGCAGCCGTCGCACCCGAGGTGGGGGCACCCCCTGCACGGAGTGCCTGGGGGACAGTGTGCCGATGTCGGTGGTGCCGCCCTTGGACCAGTCGTTCACGTGGTGGACGGCGGTCATGGTGGCGGGGGCGTCGCAGCCGGGCCGGGCGCAGCCACCGTCGGCGGCGATGAGGGCCAGTCGTTGGTCTGCGGTGGCGAGGCGTTTCGAACGTCCGAGGTGTAGGGGTCTGCCGTTGTGGTCGAAGAGCACCAGGACCGGATGTGACCGTTCGGCCATTTTCAGTGCGTCTCGTATCGGGAGGATTCCGCCGGACGCGGTGGTGGCGACGCCCGTGGCGTGTTCGAGTTGGTCGAGGGTCATGGTGATGATCGTCGTCACGGGTAGACCGCGATGGGATCCGAGAACCGCCGATCCGAGGAGCGTGCGTAGTGCTTCCTTGATGGCGTCGTGGTTGCGTTGCGGCGCGGTGCGGGTATCACGCCCCGCGGCGGCGGCAAGCTTGTCACGGTCCACGGCGGGGTGTTCGGCACTGCCGGTGGGCGATTCGGGGTCCTCGGGGTTGTTCATCCCGGGTCGTGCCCATTTCGCGAGAATCGGGTCGAGCAAGGCGCGGGTCTCGGGGTCGAGGTGCCCGGAGATCGGCGTCATCAGATCCGTGTCCTGGCGGCCGATCCGGATCCCGCGCAGACGCTTGCGGTCCTTGTGGTCGGTGAGGTGCCGTCGGGGTTCAGGTGCGCGAGCAGATCGTGTCCGGCCTTCTCCACATCTTCCGATGTCGCCGAACGAGCCAGGCCCGCCAGGATTTCCTCCGCGACGGCGACGTCGGAACTGCTGACGGCGTGGGGGATCTTGCGGATGACTTCGCGTATCGCGCGGGCGTGATCTGGGCCGATCGCGCCGTCGCGTTGCGCGGCAGCGGTTTCGGGCAGGTCCGCGGGCAACGGATCCCCCGACAACGAATGCCAGGTTCCCAACGTCTTCGCCGCCCTCGCCCGCGCGGAGGCGTCAGCGGCCGAGATCCGCAACACCTCGACCAGCAACTTGTTCACCGACTTGTGTCCCAGCTTGCTCGGGAGCGAGCGTTCGACTGCCTCCACGACCAGTCGGTGTCCCACCGCGCCTGCCCGCCGAAGTGACCTCTCGGCCCGCTGCATGACCGACGTCAGCTCGCCGTCCGGCAACCCCGTCAGATCGCACTCGCAGAGGCCATCGACGGCGTCGGCCAACGCGGACAGGTGTTCCTGCACCCGCCCCGCAGCCCCAACCCCATCGATCGAACCCATGTTCGAATGCTACCGCAGAGGTCCGACACGGATCCAACAAGCGCCGACCCGCACAGTCGCCGCGAGGGTCCACACCCAGGTCAGGCAGTCGCGATCCGCAGCACGACGGCGGCGACCGCGGCCAGCCCGAAAACGACCGCGGGCGCGATCGCGTAGTCACGCGCCCGCACGTGCGCAACGACGGCGCCGACGAAGTACAGGGCCACCCCGATCGCGGCGGCGACGCCGATCGCAGGCACCACGAGCCCGATCAGCAGCCCCGCCGCGCCCGCAGCCTTGGCCAGGGCGAGCCGCGGCAGCCAGGCATCCGGAACGCCCAGCTCGATGAAGCCACCGACCAGCTTCTCGTTGCGGGTGAAGGTGAGGAAGGCCGACATGCTGAGCGCAAGGGCGAGGACCACGGCGATGACGGCATAGGCGATGAACATGACGGACTCCAATGATTTATCCGGAATGATCGTTGAAACGTATCAATGATTGACGGAGATCCAAAATGGAGCTGCTGATACCGTGGGAAGATGGCAGCAGCACAGGTCAACGGCGCCCCGACAGACCGTCTCGGGATCCTCCTCGCCTGGCGCGGCGAAGCCACCAGCGCCCGGATTCGCGGCGCCCTCGCGGTCACCGGGCTGCACCCGCGCCAGGCCATGACGCTGATGCACCTCGGCACCGGCCCGGTGAGCCAGCGAGAACTCGCCGACATGCTCGAGGTGGACCCCAGCCAGCTCGTCGCGATCCTCAACGAGCTGGAGGGAGACGGCCTGGCCGAACGTCGCCGGGACCCGTCTGACCGCAGACGCCACATCGTGGAGATCACCGAGGCAGGCGCGAAGGCCCTGCAGGGTGTCCACTCGGCGTTGAACGAGGCCGAGCGCGAGCTGTTCGCCGCCTTCTCCGAGCGCGACCTCGCCTCGCTGAGGGCCATGCTCGAGAGGGTCGAGGTGACCTCCGTGCAGCGCGAGTGCACCGAGGCCTGACTCGTGACAAGCACTCTCGAGGTCCTGCACGTCAAACCCGGTCCGGCCGCCCGCGAGGCACTCCCCCGGCTCGAATGCGCGCTCGCGGGCGACGGGCCTGCGCTGCTCCCGGTGCCCGCCGCCGACGACCGCGAGATCCGGCGACTCACCGACGCCCTGCGTCCGGGTGAGCCGATCGACGAATCGACCGCCCTCGTCGTCGCCACGTCCGGGACCACGGGAATACCCAAGGGCGCCCTGCTCACCGCCGCCGCGCTGCGCGCCAGCGGTGAGGCCACCCACGCCCGCCTCGGCGGGCCGGGCTCGTGGCTACTGGCGCTTCCCGCCCACCACATCGCGGGGATCCAGGTGCTGTTGCGCGGCCTGCTGGCCGGCACCGAGCCCGTGATAGTCGACGTCGCAACGGGTTTCGACCCCGCGCTGCTGCCGGGTGCGGTCGCGGCGATGACGGGAGCCCGCCGCTACACCTCGCTGGTGCCGACCCAGCTGATCAAGGCGCTCGAGCACCCGGCGGCGACCGCCGCGCTGGCCGAACTCGACGCGGTGCTGCTCGGCGGCGCCGCGACCCCGGCGCCGGTGCTCGAACGGGCACGCAGCGCGGGGATCACGGTCGTCCGCACCTACGGGATGAGCGAGACCTGCGGTGGCTGCGTGTACGACGGGGTACCGCTCGACGGGGTCCGGGTGAGGATCGAGGACTCCCGCGTGCTGTTGGGCGGACCGGTGTTGGCCTCGGGGTATCGCGGGCTGCCCGATCATCCGGCGTTCACGGAACCGGGCTGGTTCCGCACCGACGACGCGGGCCTGCTGACGGACGGCGTGCTGTCGATCACCGGCCGACTGGACGAGGCGATCTCGACGGGTGGGCTGACGGTCGTCCCGCAGGTGGTGGAGGCGGCCCTGTCCACCCATCACGCGGTCGCCGAATGCGCGGTGTTCGGGGTGCCCGATGCGCGGCTCGGCCAGCGCGTGGTGGCGGCGGTGGTGCCTGCCGCGGGCACCGCACCCACCCTCGAGCACCTGCGCGCACACGTCGAGCGGACCGTGGACAGGGCCGCGGCGCCCCGCGAACTGCACCTGATGCCGGCGCTACCGCTGCGCGGACCCGGCAAGGTCGACCGCCGGGCGCTTGCCGAGCAGTTCACCGGCTGCGCGACGGGATAAGGCTCCCGCTCAGCGCGATGCGATCCCGTCGAGGACCGTGCGCACCAGGCCGTCCACCAGGGCGTCGTCGGGTGCGTCGCCTGGCGGCACCGCGCCACGCAGCAGCCCCCGCAACACCAGGTCGTGCCACGCGCCGCTGATCATCGTGACCGCGGCCTCGACACTGGCCGAGTCGTCCAGTCTGCCGAGCCGTTGCTCCGCATCGAGGTAGTCGGCGAGGACCGTCCGCACCGGGACAGGACCGACATCGGACGAATCGAGAGACCCGTACGCGGACAACACCTTCGGCTGCGACAGCAGTCCGGCGAACGCGGGCAGGATCGCGATGTGCAGATCGAAGCCACGGCGCACCAGGGCCCGTAGATTCCGCTCCACGGTCCCCGAACCCGCTTCGGGCAGCTGCCCGTCGAGATCGTCCTCGACCGACCGCACGTACGCCTCCAGGGCCAGAGCGATGAGCTCCTCCTTGTTCGCGAAATGGTTGTAGAGCACGCCATCCGCAACCTGGGCCGCGCGGGCTATTCCTCGTACCGTCAGTCCGGCGGTGCCCTGCTCGGAGATCAGGCGCGCGGCCGACGCGATCAGGTGTTCGCGCAGGCTGTGGGCGTCGTCTCCGCGCAGAGCGGCAGCGGTTCTCGGTGACATCACGTCGAATCGTAGCGAGGGCTACGGCCGAACGGCCCGGACGAGCCAAGCGGTGCCGCGCAGGCGGACCGCGTCCGGCTCCTCGTAGGGACGCAGCGCTTCGGTGACCGCGACGCGCAGTCGGTCCGACCGCGACGGATCCGCGCCCTCGAGCGCGAATCGCACCGGCCCCCAGTCACACAGGAACCCGGCAGCGTCCTCGGCATCGCGCCCCCACACCTGGGGCGCGTCGACGGACTCGGTGGTGACGGACTCGAACCCGGCAGCGGTGAGGACCTCGACGATCCGGCTCGGGTCCGCCAGCGAGGTCGGCCCGTGACGATCGGCGGCCGGCTGCCAGGGCAGCAGGTCCGACACCGCGCCGAGCACGGCGCCTAGATCCTCGTCGCGCAGGTCATGCATCGCGAGGAATACGATCCGCCCACCCGGCCGCAACGCGCGGCCGATGTTGGCGAACGCGGCGACAGGATCGGCGAAGAACATGATCCCGAACCGGCTGATCGCGACGTCGAACGATGCGGCGACGAACGGGCACACCTGGGCGTCGCCGCGCTCGAACGCGATATTGCCGATACCGTCCTCCGCCGCACTGGCGCGGGCACGCGCGAGCATCGGCTCCGAGAGGTCGACCCCGGTCGCGTGCGCCACCCTGCCGGCGGCGAGCCGCGTCGTCTGACCGTTGCCGCACCCGACGTCGAGAACGCGGTCAGTCTCGCCCAGCGCGGCCGCACCGAGAAGGTGGTCGTTGAAACCGCTGTTGACCAGGTCGTACCGGTCCTGGTGTCCGGCCCAGTGTTCGCCCTCGTAGCCGTTCCAGGCCGAGGCCTGCTCGATGTTGACGATCGTGCGCATCGCGATCCTCCTCTGCGAACCAGATTATGAACGGTTGTTCATGAACATGTGTTCATAGTGCGTCCAGACGAGGTCGCTGTCAACGGCGCATCGCAGCGCGACAGCGCCCGCATGCGCGACGCAAGGCCCGTGCAAGGGCGGCCCCGCACTGTTGTGTCAATCGAACTCCTCGAAAGGACACCGCATGAACCTCTCGGTTCCCCCCGCCATCGAAGCGGTCGGCTTGGTCAAGCGATTCGGAGACGCCACGGCCGTCGACGGCGTCAGCCTCACCGTCCCGACCGGTTCCGTCTACGGCGTGCTCGGCCCCAACGGCGCGGGCAAGACCACCACCGTCCGGATGCTCGCCACCCTGCTGCGACCCGACGGCGGGCAGGCCCGGGTCTTCGGCCACGACGTGGTACGCGAACCCACCGCCGTGCGCTCCCTTGTCGGGGTCACCGGCCAGTACGCCTCCGTCGACGAGGACCTCACCGCCACCGAGAACCTGATGATCTTCTCGAGGCTGCTCGGCCTGTCCCGATCCGACGCCCGACGCAAGTCCGCCGAACTGCTGGAGGAGTTCGACCTCGTCGAGGCCGCGACCAAGCCGCTGAAGAATTTCTCCGGCGGCATGCGCAGGCGCCTCGATCTGGCCGCGAGCCTGATCGCGCACCCGCCGCTGCTGTTCCTGGACGAGCCCACCACCGGCCTCGACCCGCGCACCCGCGCCCAGATGTGGGAGACCATCCGCCGGCTCGTCGCGGAGGGATCCACCGTCCTGCTCACCACGCAGTACCTCGACGAGGCCGACCAACTGGCCGACCGGATCGCGGTCATCGACCGCGGCAAGGTCATCGCCGACGGCACCGCCGACGAACTCAAGGCCTCGGTCGGACTGTCCACACTGCAGCTCAAGCTCGTCGACAAGACGCGCGTCGAGCAGACCCGATCACTGCTCGCCGAGTCGCTCGGCGTCGAGGTCGCGATCACCCCGGAGGCCGGCAGGCTCACCGCCCCGCTGACCGATACGTCGGTCACCCCCGAACTGTTGATCCGGCTGCGCGAGCACGGGATCGCGGTCGACGAAATCACCGTCAGCAAGCCCAGCCTCGACGAGGTCTTCCTCACCATCACCGGCCACGGAACCGACGAATCCGATTCCGCCGCAGCCGAGTCCGATACCGAACGGAGCGTCGCATGACCACCGCCACCCTCGCGCCCGACACCAGGAGCACCCATCCCGGACCGCCGCCCGCGGCTCGGTCGATCAGCCTGAGCGAGACCGTCGCACAGTCGATCACCATGGCCCACCGTGGTCTGATCAAGCTCAAGCACAATCCCGAGCAGCTGTTCGACGTGGTGATCCAGCCGCTGATCTTCACGGTGATGTTCACCTACATCTTCGGCGGCGCGATCTCCGGCGACGTCAAGTCCTACCTGCCGATCATCATTCCCGGCATCCTCGTGCAGACCGTCATCACGGCCTCCATCGTCACCGGCACCCAGCTGCGCGAGGACATGGACAAGGGCGTGTTCGACCGATTCAAATCCCTTCCCATCGCACGCATCTCGCCGCTCGCGGGCGCGTTGCTCTCGGACATGGTCCGCTATCTCATCGCCACCACCATCACCTTCGCCATGGGCCTGGCGATGGGCTACCGCCCTGGCGGCGGCGTGATCGGCGTCGTCTCGGCCGGACTGCTCGTGATGGTGTGCGCCTTCGCCATCAGCTGGATCTTCGCGCTGATGGGCGTGCTAATGAACAAGGCCTCGTCGGTGCAGGGCATCTCGATGCTCATCCTGTTCCCGCTGACCTTCATGTCCAACGCGTTCGTGCCCGCCCACACCATGCCCGGCTGGATGCAGGCCTTCGTGAACGTGAACCCGGTCTCGCACCTGGTGACCGCGGTGCGCGATCTGGCCAACGACGGCCACTTCGGCATCCAGGTCGTGTGGGCCCTGCTCGGCGCCGCGATCATCGTCGCGGTGATGGCCCCGCTGACCGTCCGGACCTACATGCGCAAGACCTAGCCACGCGGTTCCCATTCGAGAGATCCGTATCCCGCTCGGGGTACGGATCTCTCGTCTCGCGACTACTCCGAATCGTTCGCCTCGGCCGTGCCCGAGTGCTCCGGACGCGGCCAGGGCCGCCCGGCAAGTCGCTCGATGTCGGTGTTGAATCGCTTGAGCCATCCGGCGAATGCCTCGACGTCCTCCGGAGCCCAGTCGGCCATCACGCTCCCCAACGCACGGACGTTGAAGGACCGTTCCGCCTCGAGGCGGCGCTCCCCCTCCGCGGTGATGGCGAACTTGCGGGCCATGCCGCCCGCGGGGTCGGGGATGCGTTCGACGAGTCCGGCATTCAACATGGCGGAGGTCTGTCGATGCAGGGTCGAGGCATTGAGCCCGAAGGCATCGCTGAGCTCCCCGATGGACATCGGTCCGCCCATGCTGATCCGGCTGAGCAGGGTGTAGGCGCTGCGGTCGAGCTGGCACTCGTCACGTCGAGGGCGCGGGTTGTGCAGATTGAGATGCCGCCCGAGCAGCATCGTCTCGAACTCGATCAAGTGCGTGGGCTTGTCCATGCGGCCTTTCGTCGATCCCCGTGTCGCCCCGCCGGTCCGGGCTTCCAGAGCGGGAGTCGCCTGGTTGCACGATACCCATCGCGTGCACGGTGCAAGGGATTTGCATTATGCAATTGATGTGTATTGTGCAACCTCTGTGTATCGCGCACATTCAGTGTTCCCGTGAAGTCGAGGAGATGGTCCGTGTCAGGTCCGAGCCCAACCGTCAACCCGAATGGCCTGGTCGGGGTGCTTGCCTTCACCGGCATCGTCGCCGCGCTCATGCAGACACTGGTCGTCCCCCTGATCGGGGACCTGCCACGCCTGCTCGACACCACCGCGTCCAACGCCTCCTGGGTGATCACCGCGACGCTGCTTGCGGGCGCGGTCGCGACCCCGGTCACCGGACGGCTCGGGGACCTGTACGGCAAGCGCCGCATGCTGCTGGTCTGCTCGGTGCCGCTGATCGCGGGCTCGATGCTCTGCGCGGTGGCGTCGTCCGTCCTGCCGATGATCGCCGGGCGGGCCCTGCAGGGCATCGGGATGGGCATGATCCCGCTCGGCATCAGCGCCCTGCGGGATCTGGTGCCGCCCGCGCGCCTGAACTCCTCGATCGCCCTGATGAGCGCGTCCATGGGAATCGGCGGCGCGGTGGGCCTGCCGCTCGCCGCGGCCGTAGCCGAGGGCACCAGCTGGCGGGTGCTGTTCTGGGGCGCCACCGCCCTGAGTGTCCTGGTCGCCGTGGCGATCTGGCGGTTCGTGCCGGGCACCCCGGTGCTGGGCGCGGGCGGCCGCTTCGACCTGCTCGGCGCACTCGGGCTCGGAGTCGGCCTGGTGTGTCTGCTCTCCGCCGTCTCCAAGGGAGCCGTCTGGGGCTGGACCAGCGGCACCACCGTCGGCCTCTTCGTCACCGCCGTCCTGGTGCTGCTCGCCTGGGGATGGTGGGAGCTGCGCACCGTGGATCCGCTGGTCGACCTGCGGGTGACCGCTCGGCGGCAGGTGCTGCTGACCAATATCGTCGGCGTCGTGATCGGCTTCGCGATGTACGCGCAGTCGCTGATCATCCCGCAGCTGCTGCAACTGCCCGAGTCCACCGGGTTCGGCCTGGGTCAGTCGATGCTGGCCATGGGCCTGTGGATGGCCCCGGGCGGCCTGGTGATGATGCTGGTCGCCGCCCTCGGTGCCCGGCTCTCCTCCGCCCGCGGGCCGAAGATCACCCTGCTGGCGGGCAGCGTGGTCATCGCCGCGGGCTACGGGTCCTCGATGCTGCTGATGGGCTCGACCTGGGGCCTACTGGTGGTGGTCTGCATCTGCAGCGCTGGCATCGGGCTCGCCTACGGCGCGATGCCCGCGCTGATCATGGGTGCGGTGCCGCTGTCCGAGACCGCCTCGGCCAACAGCTTCAACACCCTCATGCGCTCGCTCGGCACCTCGATGGCCGCGGCCGTCGTCGGCGTGGTGCTCGCCCAGATGAGCGTGCGGGTCGGGGACTACACCCTGCCCACCGAGAACGGGTTCCGGACCGGCCTGCTGATCGGCTGCGCGGTCGCCCTCGTCGCCGCCGCTGTCACCGTGGCCATCCCCGCACGCCGTGCGAGCACCCCGGCGCCGACCCCCACCGCCGCCGAACCACACGAGCTGTCGAAGGCCTGACCCCGATCGGCTGCCCGCGCCCAGGCGCGGGCAGCCGACTCACAGTCGCGACTTATCCCGATCCGTACGGTCGCGCAGCGCCACGAGGATCTCGTCACGCGCGACGCGCCTCGGCATCCGCTCGACCCGCGCCAGTTCCGCGTCCACCCGCTCCGCACCGAGCGCCTGTCGTGCCACGCCCAGGTGTCGCGACGACTGCATCGACGGAAAGTCCTGTCGGGCAGCGACCCTGGTCGACAGGGCGATCATCCGCAACCCGCCCTCGGGGTCCCGCCCGGTCGCGATGTCGAAGCTGCCCACCGCACACGCCACCCCGCCGGTCTGCGGAAGATCCGGGTAGCCGTCCGGACCGAGGTGCGTCGTGACCATCCCCGCGTAGGTATCGACCATGTCCACGATCTCGTCGCCGCGACCCGCAAGCGCGTGCGCGGCCACTGCCGCCGCCAGCAGCATGAATCCGAACGGATCGGGGGACTCCCCCGCGGTCTGCCAGCCGACCAACTCCAGCGCGTGGCGGTATCCGCGCAGCCCCGCATCCACCGAGCCCTCGGCCAGGTCCACCTCCGCCATCGCCGCCGCGATCGCGCCTGCGCTCTGCCTGGCATCACCGAGGCCGAACGTGGTCCGATCCCCCGCGATGGACAGTTCCACCTCCTCGACGGCCGACCCGCCCGCGACCAGTTCCCGTCGCGCCTCCTCGACACGGCCCGCACCGACCAGCGCGGCCCCGATATAGCTGCGCAGCGTGGTGCTCTCCTCGTACGCGTGCAGGTCCCAGAGCAGTTCGGCTGCCCGCCGGTAGTACCCGACCGCCTCCCCGTACCGCGCGGACTGCCCGGCCAGGCTGCCGAGGTGCTGCAGGACCATCGCCAGGCCCCAGACGTCCCCGCCCGCCTCCGCGAGTTCCTTGGCCTGCGTGGCGTCGGACCAGGATCCGTACAGGTCTCCGCTGTTCTCCCGCAGGTTGGCCCGCGCCATGTACGCCGAGGATCGTGCCGACGGGTTCTCGGACCGGATCGCGCGAGCGAGCTTGCGGGCCAAGCCCTTTCCCGATGCGGGCATGATCACCAGCGAGGCGTTCATCCGCACCGACTCGTCGATGTCCGTGCGGGACGCCAGGATCGCCCGGAGCCGCACCCGGGTCACGGCCAGCGCCCTGCTGACGCCACCGAACGCGGTGTGACCGACGATGACCAGGTAGGTGAGCGCCAGGCAGTTTCCGGACAGCAACTCCGGGCGGTACCGCCTCGGGTCGATTTCGAGGACCCGGGGCGAGAGCGCGACCACCTCGGAATGGGCCCCGCGGAGGGACCACGTGACCCCGAGCACCGGGAACACCGTGAGTGCGCCCACGCCGTCACCGATGGTCAGGGTATGGCGCAGCACCGCGAGCAGGTTGTCGTGCTCGGCCTCGACCTGGAGGGCCGTGGCGACCTGGCGGCCATCGAGGAAGTCCTGCACCGCATCCAGACAGAACGTCTGCGCCCAGGCGAGGGTGCGCGCAGCGACCTCGTCCGACTCGTCCGCGTGCACCAACTGCCCGTCGCCGAATTCCCGGACCGTCTCGAGCATGTGGTACCGCAGGCCCGACGAGTCCGCCCCCTCGACAACCGAAAGCATCGACTGATTCACCAATCCGTCGAGGGCATCCGCGATGTCGGCCACCTCGCCCCACTGCGCCACCCCGACGGCCGCGGCGAGGGTGAAACCCGCAGGGAACCGGCACAATCGGCGCAGCGCGGCCTGCTGGTCCGGTTCGAGCAGATTCCAACTCCACTCGATCACCGCGCGCAGGGTGCGGTGCCGCTCCGGTGAGGTCCGGTCACCGGAGCGCAGCAGCGCGAACCTGTCGTCGAGCCTGGCGTTGATCTCGGCAACGCTCATCGTGCGGACCCGGGCTGCCGCCAACTCGATGGCGAGCGGTAGTCCATCGAGCGTCCGGCACAGCCGCGCGACCTCCACCGGATCGAGCCGGGCCGCCGGACGCACGGCCAGCGCGCGGGCCTGGAACAGATCCGTTGCGGGCGAACCGGACTCGTCGATCAGCAAGGGCGGCAACGGGTACACGGCTTCGGCCGTGATCGCCATCGGTGCCCGGCTGGTGGCCAGCACGGTCAGGTTCACGCTGGCCGCCACCAGGTCGGCCACCACCTCCGCGACATCGTCGATCAGGTGCTCGCAGTTGTCCAGGATCAACAGCGTCGGTCTGGCCGACAACGCCTCCCGGAGGCGATCGCGAGCGTCGTAGATGCGCGCCCTGTTCAACGCGGTTCCTGGGGTGAGTTCGGCCTCGCTGAGCCCGAGCGTGCCGCTGATGGCCGCGACCACGTCCTCGCCGCTGCGCAGCGACGCGAGCTCGACGAGGGCCACGGGAACCCGCTCCGCAGCCCGCGAGCCGAGCGCGTGCGCGACTCGGGTCTTTCCGGTTCCACCCGGACCGAGCACCGTCACCACCCGGGAGGTCGCCAACAGGTCCTCGATCGCGTCCAGGTCCGCCTCGCGTCCCAGTAGCGCGTTCGGCGCCGCGCGCAGGCCGACCGCCATCAGGGTCGGCCTCGGCGCAGCACGGGCGGGCTCCGGCGCCGCGTCCGCCGGGAGCGCACGCGCAGGCAGTTCTCCGCTCAGCACAGCGGCATTGAGCCGAACCAGCCGCGGTGAGGGGTCGGTCCCGAGTCGGTCCGCGAGCCGGCCGCGGAGTCCGGCGAACACCTCGAGCGCGTCGTTCGCGCGACCGAGTCCGTTCAGCACCACCATCAGCTGTTCGTGCGCGCGCTCGTCGAGCGGGGCGCGCGCGGCCGTCTTCTCGGCCGGCGCCAGCGCCTCACCCAGTTCACCCGCGTCGATGAGGGCGACGACCTCGACCGCATCCAACGCGGCCAGTCGCGCCTGCCCCTCGTCGACCAGCTCCCGCGCCAGATCGCCTGCCGGCAGGTCCGCGCCCGGTTCGCCGCGCCACAGCGCCTTGGCCCGGCGGATCGTCTCGATGGCCCCACGCGCATCACCCTCGGAGATCAGCTGCTGTGCCTGTTGCTCCCACATCCGGGCGAGCGTGAGGTCGACCTGCGCCCGGGTGAGGTCGAGCCGATACCCGGCGGGCCCCATCTCGATCGCGCCCTCGGGCAGTGCCCCACGCAACCGCGAGATCTGGGTGTGCAGCGCGTTGATCGGCGAACGCGGCGGAGCCTCTCCCCACACGTCCTCTATCAGGGCCTGGGCGCTGCGGCTGCGGCCGGGCCTGCCTGCCAACGCCACCAGCAGACTGCGCGCCCTTGCCCCGGGCAACGGCACCAGCTCACCGCCTCGGCGCGTCGAGATATCACCCAAAAGGGACACGACAATCAGTGGCCGGGGATCAGCGGTCACTGGGGAGTCGCTCGTATCGGGTTGCACCGGCGACAATGCTAATCGGAGCGGCGGTCCGCATGCGGAATGTGGGTAGGTGCAAGGATCGCCTCATGGCTTCTGTCTCGCAGTGGATCGAGGGTGCCCGACCGCGCACCCTGCCGAACGCGATCGCCCCGGTGCTGGTCGGTACCGGCGCCGCGGCCTCCCTCGACGGCGCGGTGTGGTGGAAGGCCGTGCTGGCATTGGTGGTCTCGGTGGCGCTCATCGTCGGGGTGAACTACGCCAATGACTACTCGGACGGAATCCGCGGCACCGATGACGTCCGGGTCGGGCCCCTGCGACTGGTCGGTTCGAAGCTGGCCTCACCCGCCGCCGTGAAGCGCGCGGCCTTCGTCTGCTTCGGGCTCGCCGGGGTGGTCGGGGTGGTGCTCGCACTGACCTCCGCCTGGTGGCTGATCCTGGTCGGCGCGCTGTGTATCGCCGGCGCCTGGTACTACACCGGCGGCAGGAATCCATACGGGTACACCGGGTTCGGCGAGGTCGCGGTGTTCGTCTTCTTCGGGCTGATCGCCGTGCTGGGCACCCAGTTCGTCCAGGCGGAGCGGATCGACTGGGCCGGCGCGGTCTCGGCCGTGGCGGTCGGGGCGTTCTCGAGCGCGGTGCTCGTGGCGAACAACCTGCGCGACATCCCGACCGACACCGAGTCAGGCAAGCGCACCCTCGCGGTGCGGCTCGGCGACCGGGGCACCCGCACCCTGCACCTGGCACTGCTGGTGGTGCCGTTCGTGGTGACCCTGATCCTGGTGGCCCGCACCCCGTGGGCACTGGTCGGCCTGCTCGCACTTCCGTTGGCGGTCAAGGCCAATGCCCCCGTGCGCTCCGGCGGACAGGGCCTCGCCCTGATCCCGGCGCTGGCCGGGACCGGGCTGGCGATGCTGGTGTGGGGCGCGACCACCGCGCTGGCACTCGGCCTGGGCTGAGCCGAGGGGCGCTAGAGCGCCGAGCAGACGAACGGCGCGGCCCCGGCGTACATGTTGTCGAACGGGTTCGCGTCGAGCCCGACGCCGAAGACGGACACGCCGACGGGGTTGAGGATGAGCGCGGTGGAGAACGTGTCGTTGTCGTAGACCACCGTCTGGCCGGGCGCGATCTCGGCGGCATGGTTCGTCACCGAGTACGTCAGCGGAATCCACACCGAGGTCCCGACCCCACGCACCGGCGCCGAGCCGACGTTGGTGACCGTCGTGAAGACGTGCGCGGAGGTGCGCCAGTCCGCGGGACCGGTGCCCGTCGTGCGACATCCGTATCCGACGCTGACCCGCAGGTCCGCGATTCCCGCGCTGCCGGCACTGCCCGCGCTGCCGGAATCCGCTGCCGCAGGGCCTGCGCCGAGCGAGAGCGCCGCCACCCCCGCCGCTGCCAACACCGCTGACCGTCGAAATCTCACGGAGCCTCCCGGTTGTCGCCCGACCGTCGCCTGACGCCCGTCCTGTTCCTTATCGGCCCCGGCAGCCTCAGCGTTTCGCCGAGGGCACCACTGCGGTGAGCACGAAGTTCACGATCGAGATGATCAGCGCGCCCCAGACCGCCGTCCAGAACCCGTCCACGGAGATCCCGAAATCGGTCGTCTCGGTGATCCAGGAGGTGAGCAAGAGCATCAGCGCGTTGATCACCAGGGTGAACAGACCGAGGGTCAGGATCAGCAGGGGCAGCGACAGCAACTGCACCAGCGGCTTGATGAAGGCGTTCACGACCGTGAACACGAACGCGATGAACACGACCACCAGGATGTCGTTGCCCGTTCCCCCGTCCGAGGTGGTGGCGATGTCGATGCCGGTCACCCAGGAGGCGGCCAGCCAGATCGCGATCGCATTGATCGCCAGACGAATCAGGAAAGTCATGGGTGCATGCTGGCACATCGGCGAGGCACGGGCGGCGCGGCGGCGGCCCAGCGGCTAGAAAGGACTGGTGATCCGTTCGGCCACCGCCACAGACCTCGTCCACCTGCCCGCCATCGAGATCGCCGCGGGCCTGCCGTTCCGCTCGGTCGGGATGGGCGCGGTGGCCGACGACGCGCCGCCAACGGTGAGCGAGCTGGCCGAGTATCAGCGCGCGGGCCGCGCCTGGGTCGCGACGACCGACGACGACACCCCGATCGGTTACGTGCTCGCCCTGGTGGTCGACGGCTTTGCCCACGTCGAGCAGGTGTCCGTCGACCCGGCCCACGCCGGTCGGCGGTTGGGTGCGGCGCTGATCGACGAGGTCGAGCGCTGGGCCGCCGAGCGAAACCTCCCCTGGCTGACCCTCACGACATTCGCCGAGGTGCCCTGGAATGCGCCGTACTACGAGCGGCTGGGGTTCCTGGTGGTACCCGCCGACGAGCTGACGCCCGGCCTGAGGTCGATCCGCGAGCACGAGGCGGAACACGGCCTCGACGCCTGGCCCAGGGTGACGATGCGGCGGATGGTGGGATCGGCACTTCCCCCTCGGCCGGGCCGGCGCGATACTGACTGAGGGAGGGCCCCGGCCGGGCTCGCGCACGCGGACGACCCGGGCGGTCCAACGCCGGGGGCACGAGGAGCCATCATGAGCGTGGTCGTCATCCTGCATTTCGACGTCGCGGATGTGTCCGCGGCCAAGCAGTCACTCGCCGACAACGCCGCCTTGCTCGACGAGATCAGCGGCGACGCGAAAGGTCACGGTGCCCGACATCACCGGTTCGCGGCGAACTCGGGCGGACTGGTCGTGGTCGACGAATGGGACAGCGCGGAGGCCTTCCAGCGCTTCTTCGACGGCAGCGACAAGGTCGCACGGGTCACGGCGGCGGCAGGCGTCCAGGGCCCACCGACGATCGAGATCCTCGAGCCACTCGAGGCGGCAGGCACCTTCTGACCGACGGCCCCACTGCCTAGGCCGCGAGGTCGAGCAGTTCGAGAATCTTCCTACGCAGTTCGTCCGGGTCGACCTGCGCCGCCATCACGTCGCGGGCACCCGCGTCGTCCGCGCGGAGAATGCCGAGCAGGATGTGTTCGGCACCGATGTGATCGTCCTTGCGCGCCAAGGCTTCCCGGAGCGAGAGCTCGAGTGCCTTCTTCGACGCCGCCGTGAACGGGACGTGCCCGCCGACAAGCCGGCCGAACCAGCCGCGCCGCTCGCCCGGTTCCGCGCGATCGAGGGCGTTCTCGCCGAAGCCGGCGTCGAGGCTCTCCCGCACCGCATCGAGATCGATGCCGATCGACCTGAGCGCCTCGGCGTCCTCCGCACCGAGCGCCTGGCCGCCCCTCGCCTCGGCGGCCGCGGCACGCGTCGCCTCGAGAGTGAGTCCGGCATCGTCGAGCGTGCGCCCCAGCGGTGTATCTGCCGCCGCCGCGACCACGCCGAGCAGCAGGTGCTCGGTTCCGATCTGCGGGGACTCGAGCGCCTTGGCCTCTGCCTGCGCCCCGATCACCGCGGTGCGTGCCTCTGTCGTGAACCGTTCGAACATGCCGCTACCTGCCCTTCCTGTTGTGCTTCTGGTGAACTGCCTGCCTGCTGACCTCGAGCGAGTCGGCGATGGCCTGCCAGGACCAGCCCTGTCTACGGGCGTTCTGGACCTGGATCGTCTCCAGTCGTTCGAGCAGCCTGCGGAGCGCGAGCACCGCACGCAGGCCCACCTTGGGGTCGGGGCTGCCTGCCGCGGCCGCCAGATCCGTTGCTTCGGTCATGCCTGTCAATCTAAATTGACAATCCGAACGTGTCAAGCAGAGTTGACATGGGTGGCGGCGACGGGTCGACGGCTACCGTGGTGAGGAGTTGACGTCGACCCGAGGAGCAACACCGATGGCCCTGTCCAAGACCGCCGTATCCGCGCTCGCCGCAGGCGGACTCGTCGGCGGATTCGCCGTAGCCCAGAAGACCGGCAACCGCCCACTCGGCGGCGCCGTGCTGGCCGCGGTCGGAGCCGCGTGCACGACCAGTTGGGTGCAGGGCTCGGGACCCGCGCGGGGCGCCGCGCTGCTCGCCACCTACCTCGGCGCGTTCGGCGCCTCGCATCCGCTGGCGAAGAAAATCGGTGCGTGGCCGTCGGTCGGGGCCGTGGCCGCGGGCACAGCACTCGCCTCGCAGCTGATCAGCAAGGGCTGAGTCCGGGCCTGCCCGTCAGCAGGCCCGTGGACCGATCAGAAAAGTGACTTCGGACTGATGTGCGCGACGATGGCGTGGATCGATCCGTCCCGGACCTCGAAGGTCTCGGTGATCTCGACGGTCATCAGGCGCAGATCGCCGATGCCCGCGTCCAGCAGGTACGTGGTGCTGACCACGTCACCGGACTCGGACATCCTCAGCTCCCTGATGCCCCGGATGACCCGGTACTGCGGGCCTCGCTCGAGGTCCCTGGTCATCTGAGGGCCGGAGAACCCGGTCTTGAGCCCGGCCTCGACCCGGGTCGCGCCCGCGGCGAACTTCACGGCCGATGCGTCGTGCGAGATCAGCGCATCGATGTAGGCCCTGGCCACGGCCTCGCGCTCGGTGTCGACCCGCTCCGGGGCGGCCGACACGGCCGGACCTGCGGTCGCGGGTCCGGCGGCGATCACCGCGACTGCCATCGCGGTGGCGATTCCGGCGGCCGACAGGGCGAGAATTCGACGAGTGCGCATGCGCGCATCGTAGCTAGAACCTGTTCCAAATGCGATGGGATCCGGGTGGACGCGCACAGATCGACCCGGGCGTTCCGTCGCGGAATCGACAGGATTGGGTCACCATCGATACAGGCGAGAGCCGTGCCGCGGGCAACCCGCCCCGCCGCAGCCCCGGTTCTCCGAACCGAACGGACCCGGACATGAGCACCGTGACCACGTTCGCACGACTGGCCGTACCCGTCACCCTCGCCGCGCTGTGCACCGTTGGCGTCGTCGCACCAGCCCTCGCCACACCGCCGACCGGCGTGACCGCCGAGACCCTCGCCGAACTCGAGCTCAATCCGATACTGCTCCCGCCACCACCTCCCGGACACCCACCGGTCTCCGACGAGGTGGAGGGCACCCTGCGCCGGATCGTGATCACCCCCGGCGGCAGCACCGGTTGGCACCACCACAACGGCCACGTCCAGGGGATCGTCGCCGCGGGCACGCTGACCCGGGTGTTCGCCGACTGCTCCCGCCAGGCCTCGCCTGCCGGCTCCTGGGTCACCGAGGACCCCGGCGGCGACCACGTCGGACTGAACCTCGGCACCGAACCGGTGGTCCTGCTGGTGACGTACCTTCTCCCCGACGACGAGCCCTTCGCCGAGGACGCACCCGCGCACTGCCCCTGAGGACCCTCGATGGTGACCGACACCCCGACTTGACCTCAAGTTCACTCGAGGTTTTACGGTCGGTGCAGACGGGCGGGAGATCCGGGCATGTCGGACCCCCTCCGTAGCGTTTCACCGGTCACACCAACCCGAGAGGTCCACCATGAGCATGGAATCCGTCGCGTGGAGCTCGATGTACCGCATGATGAACTCCCACGACGAGAAGCGGCCGTTCTCGATGGCGACGGTCCGTCGAATCCTCGGCTTCGCCAAGCCGCACCACCGCAAGCTCGCCAAGTTCCTGCTGATCAGCGTCGTGACAGCCACCCTCGCCGTCGCCACCCCCGTGCTGGCGGGACGCGTGGTCGACGGCATCGTCAACGGCTCCGACACCAGCGTCGTGATCAAACTCGCGGTGTTGATCGCGCTGATCGCGATCGTCGAGGCGGGCCTCGCGCTGTACAACCGCTTCCTGTCCGCGAGCATCGGTGAGGGCCTGATCCTCGACCTGCGCACCGCCGTCTTCGACCACGTGCAGAAGATGCCGATCGCGTTCTTCACCCGCACCAGGACCGGGGCGCTGGTCAGCCGCCTCAACAACGACGTCATCGGCGCCCAGCGGGCGTTCAGCGACACCCTCTCCGGCGTCGTCGCGAACCTGGTCACCCTCACCCTGACCCTTGTCGTGATGCTCAGCATCTCCTGGCAGATCACCGTGCTCTCGCTGCTGCTGCTGCCGGTCTTCGTGTTGCCTGCCCGCCGGATCGGCTCGCGGATGGCGCACCTGCAGCGCGAGGCCGCGAACCACAACGCGACGATGAGCACGCAGATGACGGAGCGGTTCTCCGCTCCCGGCGCAACGCTGGTCAAGCTGTTCGGCCGTCCCGCCGAGGAGTCCGCCGAGTTCGCGACCCGCGCAGGCCGGGTGCGCGACATCGGGGTGCGCACCGCGATGGTGCAGTCCGCCTTCGTCACCGCGCTGACCCTCGTCTCCGCCCTTGCCCTCGCGCTGGTCTACGGCCTCGGCGGCTTCTACGCACTCAAGGGTCAGCTCGACGCGGGTTCGGTTGTGGCCCTGGCGTTGCTGCTGACCAGGCTGTACGCCCCGCTGACCGCCCTCGCGAGCGCGCGGGTCGAGGTGATGAGCGCGCTGGTCAGCTTCGAGCGGGTCTTCGAGGTGCTCGACCTCGAGCCGCTGATCGCCGAGAAGCCGAACCCGCTTCCGGTGCCGGACGGGCCGGTGTCGGTGGAGTTCGACAAGGTGCGCTTCGCCTACCCCTCCGCGGACAAGGTGTCGCTGGCCTCGCTCGAGGAGGTCGCGCAGCTCGACAACCGCGGCGGTGTCGAGGTGCTGCACGAGCTGTCGTTCCGCGTTGAGCCCGGACAGATGGTCGCGCTGGTCGGCTCGTCCGGCGCGGGCAAGTCGACCATCGCGCAGCTCGTGCCCCGGCTCTACGACGCCGACTCCGGCGCCGTCCGGCTGTCGGGGGTGGACGTGCGGGAGCTGTCCGCCGCGTCGATCCGCGGCGCGGTCGGGATGGTCACCCAGGACGGGCACCTGTTCCACGAGTCGATCCGGGCGAACCTGCTCCTGGCCCGACCAGGGGCGACGGAGGAGGAGCTGTGGGAGGTGCTCGGCCGGGCCCGCCTGACCGAGTTGATCGCGGCCCTGCCCGACGGCCTGGACACCGTCGTCGGTGAGCGGGGATACCGCCTCTCCGGCGGCGAGCGTCAGCGACTGACCATCGCCCGCCTGCTGCTCGCACACCCGCGGGTGGTGATCCTCGACGAGGCCACCGCACACCTGGACTCCACCTCGGAGGCCGCAGTGCAGGCGGCACTCGGCGAGGCCCTGGCAGGCCGGACCTCGGTGGTGATCGCGCACCGACTGTCCACCATCCGGGCCGCGGACCAGATCCTGGTCATCGAGGAAGGCCGGGTCCTCGAGCGCGGCACGCACAACGAACTGCTCGCCGCAGGCGGACGGTACGAGGAGCTGTACCGCACCCAGTTCGCGGACAGCGACGCGAAGGTGACCGCAAGCTGAGAGTCCGGGCAGGCCGCGGTCGACGATCGCGGCCTGCCCGGTCCCGGTGTTCGGATCGGGCAGGAACTATCCGGTCGCGGCGACCGCGGCCAGCACCGCCTCGAACGCCGACGCGGTGACCGAGGAATCGAGCCCGACGCCCCACCGGGTGGTCCCGTCGATTCGGCACTGCGCGAACGTGATCGCCCGGCCGTCGCTGCCCTCGCCCACCGACTGCGCCGCCAGGCTCAGCACCTCCACCTCCCGCCCGGCCTCGGACAGGATCCTGGTCAGCGCCTCGACGGGTCCGCTCGCCGTCGCGGACCCCACGACGGGCGCGCCGCCCACCGTGGCCTCGATCCGCAGCCCATCGCCGTCCTCCCCGTGCTCGACCGTCCACCGCGCGAGCTCACCGTGGTTCCCGAACTCGGCGAGCAGCAGGTCCCACAGCTGCTGCGCGGTCACCTCGACCCCGCTGTCGTCGGCAGTGCGCTGCACCCGCCGCGCGAAGTCGATCTGCAGGCCCCTGGGCAGGTCGATGCCGTACGCGCTCTGCAGCAGGTACGCGACGCCGCCCTTGCCGGACTGGCTGTTCACCCGGATCACGGCCTCGTAGTCGCGGCCGACGTCCCGGGGGTCGATCGGCAGATAGGGCACATCCCATGGCGCCCGGTCCGGATCCGTCCCCGCCGCCAGCGCAGCGGCGCGGTGGTGGGCGAAGCCCTTCTTGATCGCGTCCTGATGCGTGCCCGAGAACGCGGTGTACACCAGGTCGCCGGCGTAGGGATGGCGCTCGTGCACGTCGATCCTGTTGCAGTACTCAACCGTTCGCCGCACCACGTCGAGGTCGGAGAAGTCGATCATCGGGTCGACGCCCTGCGCGTGCAGGTTCAGCCCCAGCGTCACCAGGTCCACGTTCCCGGTCCGCTCGCCGTTGCCGAACAGGCAGCCCTCCACCCGCTGTGCGCCGGCCAGCACCGCCAGTTCCGCGGCGGCGACGCCGGTGCCGCGATCGTTGTGTGGGTGCACCGAGAGGATCACCGAGTCCCGCCTGGCCAGGTGGCGGTGCATGTACTCGATCTGGTCGGCGTAGACGTTCGGGGTGGCGATCTCCACCGTCGCGGGCAGGTTGTGGATCACCGGCCGGTCCTGGTCTGCGTCCCACAGCTCGGTCAGGCTGTTGCAGACCTCGAGGACGAAGTCCGGCTCGGTCAGGTTGAACACCTCGGGCGAGAACTCGAAGCGCGTGCCTGCCGCGGTGTCGCCGCACCGGGCCACGTCCTGCGCCGCGTCGAAGATCAAGCGGTGCAGCTCATCCCGCTCTCGCCCCAGCACGACCGACCGCCAGGTCGGTGCCGTCGCGGTGTACATGTGCAGCACCACGTTCGGCAGGCCGCGCACCGATTCGAAGGTTCGCTCGATCAGGTCGGTGCGGGCGGCGGTGAACACCACGATGGTCACGTCATCGGGCACCAGCCCGAGCGTCGCGAGATCGCGGACGAAATCGAAGTCGGTCTGGCTGGCGGACGGGTAGCCGACCTCGATCTCCTTGTAGCCCATGGCGATCAGTTGCTCGAAGAAGCGACGCTTCCTGGCCGGGTCCATCGGTTCGGCGAGCGCCTGGTTGCCGTCACGCAGGTCGACGGGTACCCACAGCGGCGCGACGGTGGTCCGCTTCGAGGGCCAGGTGCGCTCGGTCAGCGGCACCGGCACCCGGTCGGTGTACGGCCGGTAGCGATGCGAGGGCATCGGGGACGGGGTTTGGGGGTTCCAGTTCACGTGGGGCTCCTGTGCGGATCGGGATCGATCGATCGACCGGCACGGCCGAACCCCGCGGCGGGGAGCCGGTCCGGTCAGACCCCGCCGCGGCGTCCGAGGAGCAGTCCGCGAATGGCCACATCGGCTAAACTAGACGAAACCAACTTGTCTGACAACCTGAGGAGGTTGTGTGGTCGCGGCGCCCCGTCGAAACCTGCTCGCCGACCAGACCGCCGAGCTGCTGCTGGCGCGACTGGGCGCGGGCGAATGGGCGGTCGGCGCCAAGTTGCCGGGCGAGACCACCCTCGCGGCCGAACTCGGCGTCGGCCGATCCACCGTCCGCGAGGCGCTCCGGATGCTCTCCGGGCAGGGATTGCTGCGTTCGCGGCAGGGCGCGGGCGTCTTCGTCGAGCGCACCGAACCGCTGCCCGCCGACGGCTGGGACGAGGTGCTCCGCGCCGAGGCCATTGCCGCGGTCGTCGAGGTGCGCAACGCGATCGAGGTGGAGGCCGCTCGGTTGGCCGCGCAGCGCGCCACCGCGCGGGACGTGACGGCGATGCGGCGGGCACTCGAGCTACGCGCGGCCGCCGTGACGGCGGACCATCACGCCTTCGCCCTGGCCGACATCGCGGTCCACCGCGCGGTGGTCGCGGCCGCACACAACCGGGTCCTCAGCGAACTGTTTGAAACCTTCGTGCCACGGCTGACCGACGCGCTGGTCGAGATGATCGACCTGTTGGACCTCCGCGAGGCGGACCCGGAACCGAACTCAGACGAGCACCTCGCCCTGGTGGAGGCGATCGCGGCGGGCGACGAGGAGGCCGCGGTCCTGGTCAGCCGCGCACACCTCGGTGCGATGCTCGCGGCGGTCAGGACGCCCGGCTGACGGTGCCGATCGACGGCACCCGGCGAGGCGACGTCAGGCCGACCAGCGCCCGGTGGCCGCGAAGGCCTCCAACACCGCGGTCGGCTCGGTCAGGTCCATACCCTCGCCGCGCACCCACTCGTCGTTGAAATACGTTCCCGCGTACCGTTCCCCGCCGTCGCAGAGCAGGGTCACCACGCTGCCCGTGCGGCCTGCGGCCAGCATCTCCGCGATCACGCCGAAGGCGCCCCACACGTTGGTCCCGGTGGACCCGCCGACCCGTCGGCCGAGGACCTCGCTGACGTGCCGGGCCGCGGCGATCGACCCCGCGTCCGGCACCGGCACCATCCGGTCCACGACCTGGCCGACGAACGAGGGCTCGACCCGCGGCCTGCCGATGCCCTCGATCCGCGACGGCATCCCGGTCTCGTACGCCGCGGACGCGGTCTCGTAGCCGCCGATGAACGCGGAGTTCTCGGGATCGACCACCAGCAGCCGGGTGGCGTGCCTGCGGTACCGGATGTATCGCCCGATGGTGGCGCTGGTGCCGCCGGTGCCCGCACCGACCACGACCCAGTCCGGGATCGGATGCTGCTCGAGCGTCATCTGCTGGAAGATCGACTCGGCGATGTTGTTGTTCCCGCGCCAGTCGGTGGCCCGCTCCGCGTGGGTGAACTGGTCCATGTAGTGGCCGTTGCACTGGGACGCGAGCCTGCTCGCCTCGGCGTAGATCTCCGAAGGACGGTCGATGAAGTGGCAGCTGCCGCCCTGCGCCTCGATGAGCGCGATCTTCGCGGGGCTGGTGCTCCGCGGCATCACGGCGACGAAGTCCAGTCCCAGCAGCTTCGCGAAGTAGGCCTCGCTGACCGCGGTCGACCCCGACGACGCCTCGATCACCGTGGTGCCCTCGGTCACCCAGCCGTTGCAGATCGCGTACAGGAACAGTGACCGCGCGAGCCGATGCTTGAGGCTTCCTGTGATGTGGGTGGACTCATCCTTGAGATAGAGCTGGATGTTCCACTCGACCGGCAGCGGATAGCGCAGCAGGTGGGTGTCGGCGCTCCGCTGGGAATCGGCGTCGATCAGCCGAACCGCGTTGTCCACCCAGTCCCGTGGCGCGCTGTGGTCGACGACCCCCATCGCGGCGGTCACTTACGGCCGTCTGCGTCACCGGATCCGTCGCCGCGCAGCTTGGCCCGCAGATCGTCGCGGTCCGCCCGGCGCTGGGCATCCACCGCGGAGATCTCCTCGTTGACCCTGGTACGCAGCTTGCCGAACAGCACGAGCGAGAGCGGCAGCGCGATGATCACCGCGAAGATCAGCGCCACGAGCAGCGGCACGTCCACGTTCAGCAGCGCACTGACCCCGAGGATGATCGCCGCGATCAGGACGACGAGGCCCAGCCGGGCCACGGTGTACAGACCGAGGTCCCGCGCCAGCGAGCGTTTGGCGTTCGACGGGGCGGGGTTCTGCGAGGAATCAGTCACCCTCCCAGGTTACCGACCCGCCTGTCACCGGCCCCGGGTGCCGGACTTATCCGATTTGCGAATTACCTCCGCTTTACCAAATCGGGATCGTTCGAGTACCCGGGGCACCGGGTGCCAGGATGTCCGCACGTTCGTACCGCACAAGCGCATGGAGGATTCTCGATGAGCGCCCCGTCGTTCCGCGCCGCCCAGGAATCGCTGCTGACCCCGGGTCAGGTTGCCGCCCTGTTCCACGTCGACCCGAAGACGGTCACCCGATGGGCTCATGCCGGACGCCTCGGCTCCCTGCGCACCCCCGGCGGTCACCGCCGATTCCGCGAGTCCGAGGTGATGGAGCTGCTGCAGTCGCTGACCACCGAGGCCACCACCCGCTGACCGAACGCGCCCACCGCCTCACGCCCGCTCGGGTTCCGGCGGAACGGCCACACCCTCGCGCGCATCACGCTCGGCCCACTCGAGCAGCGGCGAGATGTCGAACGTCGCGTCGTCGATCCCCTTGTGCAGGTCGCCGAACTCGGCGAATCGAGCGGGCATCGTGTCGATCGTGAAGTCCTCGGGCCGCGCATCGTCGACCTCGTCCCAGCGCAGCGGCGCCGACACCCGCGCATCCGGGACACCGCGCACCGAGTACGCCGCGGCCATCGTGTGGTCGCGGGCGTTCTGGTTGTAGTCGACGAACAGCGCCGCCGGGTCCCGATCCTTGCGCCACCAGGTCGTGGTCACCTCCTCCGGCGCGCGCCGCTCGACCTCCCGGGCGAACGCCAGCGCCGCCAGCCGGACGTCACCGAAACCGTGGTCCGGCGCGATCCGGACGTAGACGTGCAGGCCTCGCCCGCCCGACGTCTTCGGCCATCCGGTCGCGCCGATCTCGTCGAGCACCTCGTGCACGACGGCCGCGACGCGGCGCACCCGGCCGAAATCGCACTCCGGCATCGGATCCAGGTCGATCCGCCACTCGTCGGGCTTCTCTGTGTCACCGCGACGACTGTTCCAGGGATGGAACTCGACCGTACTCATCTGCACCGCCCAGGCGACGGCGGCCAGTTCGGTCACGCACAGCTCGTCGGCATACCTGTCGTAGCGCGGGAAATGCAGGCGGACCGTCTCCAGCCAGGACGGCGCGCCGCGCGGGATCCGCTTCTGGTGCACCTTCTCCCCCGCCAGCCCCTCGGGGAACCGGTGCAGCATGCACGGCCGTTCGTACAGCGCGCGCACGATGCCGTCACCGACGGACAGGTAGTACTCGACGAGGTCGAGCTTTGTCGCCCCGGTTGCGGGAAAATAGACGCGATCCGGGTTCGAGACACGCACCACCCGGCCGTCGACCTCGATCTCGACGGCCGGACTCCCGCCCTTGCCGGCAGCCATGGTTCACAACGTATCCGGATCGGACGCCCGCTGGGCGGGATCTCGCCCTCGACATCGCCGATCCCGTGCGATACTGCAACACGTTCTACTTCGGGGCACCGGTCCCGACCCTCCGATCAGGCTCGACAGCAGATGAGGTTTGCATGAGCGACACCGCCACACAGGCCGCCGGCGACAGCGTCACACCAGCGGTAGCGGGCTGGTTCACCACCGGCCCGGCACCGGCCCTGATCGGCACCTCGTGCCAGTCGTGCGGCACGATCTCGTTCCCGCGGGAGACCACCTTCTGCAAGAACCCGGCCTGCTCGGGCGAGGAGTTCGAGGACGTCGAGCTCTCCCGCCACGGCAAGGTGTGGTCGTACACCGACGCCCAGTACCAGCCGCCTGCCCCGTACATCCCTGCCACCGACCCGTACGTGCCGTTCGCACTGGCCGCGGTCGAGCTGCCGGAGGGCCTCGTCGTGCTCGGACAGGTTGCCGAGGGCTTCGGCGTCGACGACCTGAAGGTCGGCGACGACGTCGAGCTGGTCGTCGAGCCGCTCTACACGGACGAGACCGGCGTGCGCACCACCTGGCGCTGGAAGCCGACCACCACCGACACGAACGCGAACGGAGCACAGGCATGAGCGGCGCAGGATCCAACAACGACGTCGCCATCCTCGGCGTGGGGATGCACCCCTGGGGCAAGTGGGGCCAGTCGTTCGTGAAGTACGGCGTCGCGGCGGCCAGGGCTGCCCTCGCCGACTCCGGCGTGAACTGGCAGGACGTCGACTTCATCGTCGGCGGCGAGACCGTCCGCAACGGCTACGGCGGCTACGTCGCGGGCGCGACCTTCGCCCAGGCCCTCGGCTGGAACGGCGCCCGCGTCGCCACCTCGTACGCCGCGTGCGCGACCGGCGCCCAGGCGCTCGACACCGCCCGCGCCCGGATCCTGGCAGGCCTGTCCGACGTCGCCCTCGTTGTCGGCGCCGACACCACGCCGAAGGGCTTCCTGGCACCGGTCGCGGGCGAGCGCTGGGACGACCCGGACTGGCTGCGGTTCCGCCTGATGGGCATGACCAACCCGGCATACTTCGCGCTCAACGCGCGCCGCCGCATCGACCTCTACGGCGCGACCCAGGAGGACTTCGCGGCCGTCAAGGTCAAGAACGCGCGCCACGGTCTGAACAACCCCAACGCCCGCTACCGCAAGGAGGTCACGGCGGCCGACGTGCTGGCCTCCCCCGTGGTGTCCAACCCCCTGCACCTGCTGGACATCTGCGCGACCTCCGACGGCGGAGCGGCGATCATCCTCACCTCGATGGAGTACGCCCGCAAGATGGGCATCGCGGAACCGGTTCGGATCAAGGCGATCTCGACCGTCACGCCGACGTTCCCGCAGACCATCATGGACATGCCGAACTTCTCCACCGACTCGGCCTCCGCGGTGCCCGCTCCGGAGCGGACCTTCAAGGAGTCGATCGGCTACGCGGCGTACGAGGAGGCAGGCATCTCTCCGGAGGACGTCGACGTCGCCGAGGTCTACGACCTGGCCACCTCGGTCGAGCTGGACTGGATCGAGGACCTCGCGCTGTGCAAGCGCGGCGAGGCCGAGCACCTGCTGCGTGCGGGCGAGACCACCATCGGCGGTCGGATCCCGGTCAACCCGTCCGGCGGCCTGGCCTGCTTCGGCGAGGCCGTGCCCGCCCAGGCGCTGGCGCAGGTCTGCGAGCTCACCTGGCAGCTGCGCGGACAGGCAGAGGGCCGTCAGGTCGAGGGCGCCCGCATCGGCATCACGGCGAACCAGGGCCTGTTCGGCCACGGCTCCTCGGTGATCGTCTCGGCCTGACATCACACGCCTGTCACGAACGGGCGGTCATCGGAGCATCGGTCGACAGACCTGCCCGGCGACCGCCCGTTCGTGCGTTCGGACAATGGTGCCGCCGCGCCGTGACGCGGCTACGCTCGAATCAAGGAGGTGCGTCGTGATCTATCTGGTGACGCTGATAGCGCTGGTGATACTGGCGGTGCTGTTGTGGAAGGCCTTCGGCCCCGACACCTCCGCGCCGCCCGCGGGACGTGTTCTCGGTCCGGACGACGACCCGGAATTCTTGTGGCGGATGAACCGTCGGGCCCACCCCACCACGGGCGAGAACCCCGAGAGCGGCCCGGTCGACCCCAAGGAGTGAACCGGACGCGACGGATCAGGGAGTCGGCGGCTTCGCCATCTCCTTGAACAGCTTGCTCGTCATCTTCACGGCCTGGTCCGAGCCGTCCGCGTCCTTGACGAAGACGGCGAACGCCAGATCGCCCTTCGCCCCGTAGAACCACCGGTCGTCCTCGAACGAGCCGGTCATCCCGATGAGGTCGCCCTGCTCGGCCAGCATCGAGGCGGGCCCGCGGTGCACGTTCTCCCACATCATCGCGCGAAGCCGGTCGTTCACCTCGCGCGGCATCGGTGCCGGCGACTGGTCTGTGGTGGCCGGCTGACCTGCGGCGACCACCGGCACCGCGGTCGATCCGCGGGCGACCGAGGCCGCGACAAGAGCCATTCCGAGCGGGCTGACCTTCGCCTGCTCGTCCGTGTCGGGTCCCGGCGCCGTCCGCATGAGGTTGGCGCCCTTACCGTCGAGGTCGTCGGTCCGCTGTTCGAGGCCGGGCATCTTGTAGTCCATGCCGAGGCCGAGCTGGCGGGCGGCGTCCCGGATGTCGATGTTCTGCGCGGTCGCCGCGGCGCCGACGAGATCGAAGGCCGACCCGGCCGGGAACTGCCCGGTGAACGCCACCGGCCCCATCTCCGCGGCCTGATTGTTCTGGGTGACCGCCAGCACCGCTCCCGTCGAGGGCTGCATCATCACGATGACGGCGGGCGTGCCGACGCTGACCACCGCCTCCTCCGCGGCCAGCTGCACCCGCGGGTCGAGGGTGGACCGGATGTCGGGCCCCGGCGGCCCCTGGAAACCGGTCTGCCGAATCAGCGTGCCGTCGGGGTCGACCGCATGCACCGCCCAACCCGCGGTCGCGTCGCGGTTGAGCTGCCAGACATTGCGCATGGTGTCGACCATCGGCCCGGAGACCCGTCGGTCGTTGCTGATCAGCTTGAATCGCTGATCGATGACGACGCCGGGGACGGCCCGCAGGTCGTCCTCGAGCACCGCGAAGTCGTCGTCGCGCAGGCTCACCGCGGTGATCCGCTGGCCCGGCGTCGCGGCCAGTTCCTGCATCAACGTGGGCCCGGTGATGAGCGGCGCGACCGGCTCGATGACCTTGGCCAGCCTGTTCGTGCTGAGCACCGCGTCGGGCATGGCGGCGGGGTCGAGGGTGACCGTGTTGATGCGCTGCTCGGTCATCATCAGGTTCCCCGCGATGTCGAACACCCGCGGGGGCGCGGCGTCCGTGCGGTCGTAGCGGAGGGTCCGACCTTGCCCCAGCCCAGGCGCGAGGGTCTGCGGTTGCCACGAGACCCGCCAGCCGATGCTGAGCTTCCTGACGCGGCCATCGATGTTGTACTGCCAGTTCTTGCCGTCGCCGAAGCTCCAGTCCGCGGTCGCGTTGAAGATCCCGGCGTCGTCACCGAGCGGGATGTACTGGTTGACGTCGAACGTGGCCTTCTCGGCGTGCAGGCCGTCGAAGGCCTGGGTGATGGCCGCCTCGGCCGCCGCCGGGTACGAGGTCAACTCGGCGGCCTCCCCGAAGTCGCCCTCGGTGAGGGCGGCGGCGAAGCGCTCGACCACGGATTCGGGGTCGGTCTTGGGCCCGTCGAAGAACCCGCTGACCACCCCGACCGCAAGGGAGAGCGCCGTGGCCAAGGCAATGCCGTTCCACATCCGAAGCTTGTGCCGGACCGCGCGCATGTTCCGATCATCCGCCCGAAGACCGTTATCGCAGCGAACACGGGGTCACAAGTCCGCCACAGTTGGGTGACGTTGCGCGAACGCTGAGGCTGACGTTCAGGGTTGGATCACGCGATGCTCACGGTCCGATCACGAGCAAATCGCCTGCGTCAGAGGCGATCCTGCATCGCGAAGCTCGACATCGGAAAGTCCGCGGCGACCGCGGCGGCCAGTTCGAGCAGGGCGTTCCTCGTCTGCGGGCGGAGCCGGTCGAGGTCGATCTCGGCGCCCTCCTCGAGGTGCGGGTCGAACGGGATCAGGCGCACGGCCCGGCAGCGCTGCTCGAAGTGCTCGACGACCTTCGCGAGGTCCACCTTGCCCGACCGCGGCCGCACGGCGTTGACCACCGCCACCGACTTGCTCACCAGATCCGCGTAGCCGTGCGCGTCGAGCCAGTCCAGCGTCGCCGACGCGCTGCGGGCGCCGTCGACGGAGCCCGAGCTCACCACGACCAGCGAGTCGGCCTCCTCGAGGATGGTCTGCATCGCCGAGTGCATGAGTCCGGTGCCGCAATCGGTCAGCACGATCGAGTAGAACTTCTCGAGCATGTCGATGGTCGTCGAGTAGTCCTCGGCGCTGAAGGCCTCGGAGACGGCCGGGTCGCTGTCCGAGGCGAGCACCTCGAGGCGATGCGCGCTCTGCGAGGTGTACCCGCGGACGTCGCTGTACTTCTCGATGCTGTCGGCGTCGCGCAGCAGGTTGCGCACGGTCGCGGGTGTCTCGAGCGGGATCTTCTGGCTCAGGGTGCCGCGGTCCGGGTTCGCGTCGACCGCGATCACCCGGTCACCGCGCAGCGAGGAGAACGTGGACCCGAGCGTCGCGGTCGTGGTGGTCTTGCCGACGCCGCCCTTGAGGCTGAGCAGCGCGATCTTGTAGCAGCCCTGCAGCGGCTGGTTGACCTGTTTGGTCAGCTCGAGGCGCCGCTGCTCCTTGGCGCTGTTCCCGACGTTGATGTACCGGCCCGACAGTTGGTAGAGCGCCCTGCGCCACCCCGCGGTCGGAGCCGGCTTGACCTGCTTGAGCAACAGCGACGTCGACAGGTCACGGGCCGAGACGACGTGATGCCGCTCGGGCGCCTGCTGGGCTGCCGACTGCCCGGCCTGCGCGAACGGATCCGGCGCCTGGACGGGACGGACCGGCGCGGACGGACCGGCCGGCTCCGTCGCCTCCGGACTCACGGACTCCCACGAACCGACGTTGTTCTGCGCCACGGCGGCACTCCCCCTGTTGCTGACTTCCCCCCGGACTCGCCCCAGCGCCGAGTCCGCGCTGGACAATAGCAGGCCGCGCGGTCTGGTTCCTATCGGAGAATCAGTTGAGACCGGCGTAGGAGTGCAGGCCGGAGACCACCATGTTGATGATGAACAGGTTGAACAGCATGGCGACGAAACCGGCGATGTTGATCCACGCGGCCCTGGTGTCCCGCCAGCCTGAGGTCGCCCGCGCGTGCAGGTAGGCGGCGTAGATCACCCAGGCGATGAAGGACACCGTCTCCTTGGGATCCCAGCCCCAGAACCGGCCCCACGCCGCTTCCGCCCAGATCGCGCCGAGGATCACGCCCGCACCGAACAGCGGGAAGGCGATGATCGTGGTCTTGTAGGCCAGCCGGTCGAGGGTCTGCGCGTCGGGCAGTCGCTCGGCGACCTTGCCCCAGAAGCCGTCGCTCTCCTCGCCCTTCGGCTGTCGCATCCGGAGCAGGAACATCAGGCTCGCGACGCCGGAGACCAGGAAGATGCCGCTGCCGGTGGCCACGATGGTGACGTGGATGGGCAGCCAGAACGACCGCAGCGCAGGCACGACGGGTGCGGCGTCCGCGTACAGGACGGTCGCGGCCATGAACATCAGCGGGATCACCACGACGATCACGAACACCCAGAGCGAGCGGTAGGTCTGCTTGCGCAGCAGCACCAACCCCATCAGCATCGCGGCCGCGGTCGCCATCGTGACGAACTCGTACATGTTGCCGAGCGGGAACCTGTCGGTGGCGAAGCCGCGCAGCACGATCGAGCCGATGTGCAGCGCGACGCCGACGAACAGCAGCGCGAGCGCCATGTTGCCGAGCCGCTCGGACCACGGCTTGCGCGGCGCCTCGACCACCTTGCCCGGCACGGACGGCGCCGCGGGCGCGGCGACGCCACCGGCGGCCACCAGCTCGCGGGCCTCGCGGGCCTGGACCTCGTTCGCCCGCGCTGTCGCGTACTGGGCGATCAGCAGCACAAAGGCAAGGACGTAGATCGCGAACGCAGACTCGAACGCCCAGTCGCTGTACTGGGCAATGGTCTCGTTGATCGGCATGGTTCTCTCCTGCGCCTCAGGCGCGGTTCTCCGAGGTGGTCTTCGCGGTCTGTAGGTCCGCGAGCAGACGGCTGCTCAGCCGGTCGAACTCGTCGCCCCAACCGGCCTGGTCGGTGCGGGCGAGCCCACCCAGCTCTACTACGGTACGTCGTCGATGCGGATCCAATGTATCCGACACCGTGTCGGCATCTGATTCGGCCGGGTACACCCGCACCCAGATCCGACGCCGCTTGATCAGCAGCGACACCAGCAGGCCCGCCATCATCGAGATCGCGAACACCAGCACCCACTGCTGCGCGGGGTCGTGCGAGACCTGGAGGTTGACGAATTCCCTGGCCCCGTCGAACTGCACCTTGGTGCCGTCCGGCAAGGTCGCGCTCTCGCCCGGCCGCAGGTTGACCCGGTCCTGCTTGGCCATCCGGCCCTGGTTGACGAGCTCCTTGCTGAGCGAGAACAGCGACTGGGGGTTGCCGGTGTCGAGCCCGGTGTCGCCCTTGTAGATGTCGATCGCGACGGCCGGATCGGTCATGGCCGGGAAGCTCGACGCCAGCAGGTTGCCGTGGAACAGCGCGGTCGGGGCGAACAGCCCCTCGATGCCGATCTGGTTCTTTCGGCGCTCCGCCGGATCGGGGTACATGCCGCCCGGCGGGTCGAACCGCATCGCCCCGCTGGAGAGGAAGGTGGTCGCGTCGTCGGGGCGCCACTGCAGCGTCTCGGTGCGCGTCTCCCCGTTCGGGAAGGTCACGGTGAACGTCGGCGCGTAACCATGGCCCTGCAGGTACACCCGGTCGCCCGCGACCCGCAGCGGATGGTTCACCTGCAGCCGGTCCTCGCGCCAGGTGTTGTTCGCCAGGTCGTCGCCCGCCTGGTACTCGATGTTGGAGGTGAACATCTCGGCCTGGCCGTTGTCCAGGTAGTCGGCCTTGAAGTCCTTGACCTTCACACACAGCGGCGTCATGCCGGTGCCGTCCTGGGTGTTGCCTGCCCGGAACGAGTCGAACACCGCGGGTGAGGTGGTGCAGAAACCGGGGCCGCTGTCGGCGATCACCACGACGTTGCCCTCGTAGCCGACCAGCTTCCCGATGGCGATCGCGGCCAGCAGGCCGACCAGCGACAGGTGGAAGAGCAGGTTGCCCGCCTCGCGCAGGTAGCCCTTCTCCGCCGACACCGTGACCTCGCCCGGCCGGCCGGCGCGCAGCTCGTCGCCGGTGCGGGTGACCGTGCGCCAGCCGCGCAGCTGCCCGCGGACCAGGGCCGCGACGGCCGCCGGCTCGTCGGCGACGGTGACCTCGGCATGGTGCGGGAGCCGGGCCAGGTTGCGCGGCGCCACGACCGGCTTGGTGCGCAGCGCCTTGTAGTGCTCCCAGCACCGGGGCATGATGCAGCCGACCAGCGACACGAACAGCAGCACGTACACGGCGGTGAACCAGAAGCTGCCGAACACGTCGAACAGTTCCAGCTTGTCCATCAGCGGACCGAGGGTGGGCCGGTTCGCGATGTACTCGTCGACCTTGCCCGCGTTCAGGCTGCGCTGCGGCAGCAGCGCGCCGGGGATGGCCGCGAACGCCAGCAGGAACAGCAGCACCAGCGCGGTCCGCATGGAGGTGAGGCCGCGCCAGGTGTTGCGCACCAGCGCGACACCCCGTCCTGCGAGGGACTGGCGCCGCGGCGGCGTCGAGGCCTGCCTGTCTTCTGTCACCGTCATATCGGCAACGTCACCTCCGAGATGAACGCGTCACGAACCCAACCAACGAAGACGTCCCATGCGCCGGTGACCAGGGCGACGCCCACCGCCACCAGCATCAGGCCGCCGAAGATCTGGATGGCGCGCGCATTGCGGCGCAGCCAGCCCACCCCGCGCAACGCGCTCACCGAGCCGAACGCCAGGATCACGAACGGCAGCCCGAGGCCGATGCAGTACGCCACGATCAGGGCAACGCCCCGCGCGGCGGTCGCACCCTCGGTGCCCGCCGCCACGGACAGCACCCCGGCCAGGGTCGGACCGAGGCACGGCGTCCACCCGAGCCCGAACACGCCCCCGAGCAGCGGCGCGCCGATCAGCCCTGACACCCGCCGCGGCTCGAAGCGGACGTCCCGCTGCAGCGCGGGCACCAGTCCGATGAACACCAGGCCCATCGCGATGGTGATCACGCCACCGACCCGCTGCAACACGTCGCGGTTGACGGTGAGGGCGGAGATCAGGCCGAACACCGATGCGGTCGCCAGCACGAAGACCACGGTGAACCCGAGCACGAACAGCCCGGCGGCGCCCGCGACGCGCAGTCGCGCGGCGGACCTGGCCTCGGTCTCGGTCTTGAGGGCGCCGGCCTCGGCCGTCGTCACCGCGGGTGCGTCCGCGCCGACGATCCCGGCGAGGTAGGACAGGTAGCCGGGAACCAGCGGCACCACACACGGCGAGGCGAAGGACACCAGTCCCGCGAGCATGCAGGCGCCGAGGGCCAGCAGCAGCGGCCCGGAGGCCGCCGTGTTGCCGAAGGTCTCACCGATCCCGGCGGCCAGGACGGCGTCGTTCATGGTGCTCACTGTTCCCGCGCAACCCTCTCCACCACTGGCTGGAGGTCCTCAGCCAGCAACGCCTTGAGGAACACCGCCGCGACCCGGTGCTCCTTGTCGAGCACCAGGGTGGACGGGATGACGCTCGTCGGGAACTTGCCACCGAGCGCGGTCAGGGTGCGCATCGACGGGTCGTAGACCGACGGATAGCCGACCTTGTTGTCGGTGACGAAGTCCTGGGCCTTGTCCTGCTGCAGGTCCCGCACGTTGATGCCGAGGAAGGCGACGCCGAGGTCCTTGGTGCTCTCGTAGACCTTCTCGAGGTCGTCGGCCTCGCCGCGGCACGGTCCGCACCACTGACCCCAGAGGTTGATGACCACCGGTTGGCCCTCGAAGTCCGACAGCGACGTGGTCTTGCCCTCGACCATGAGGTCGGGCCCGGAGATGTTGCCGATGGTGCCGCGTTCGCTCGGCGGGTCGTAGAAGATCTCCGTCTGCCCGCCGGGCGAGACGAAGTCGAACGTGCCACCCTGCGCGACGGCGTCGGTGCCGGTGCCGCAGCCGGCGGTGACGGCGGCGACCGCCAGCACCGCGGCCGCCACCCGGACGACGCGCCTCATGCCCCGGTCACCCTCGGATCGGATGCGCCCGCGGGCTCCGAGTAGACGATGTCGACCAGGGTGTCGCCCTCGTAGACCAGCGAGGTCAGCGAGGCCAGTCCGCACTGGCGGTGCCGCGGGTCGTGCCAGAGCCGCTCGCCCTGCAGGAACCGGCGCAGCGTCCACACCGGCAGCTGATGGCTGACGCACACGGCCTCGTGCCCGACGGCGGCGACGCGCGCGGTGTTGACCGCGGCGAGCATGCGGTGCGCGATCTGCAGGTACGGCTCGCCCCAGGACGGGGTGAACGGGTCGCGCAGCTTCCACCAGTGCCGCGGCCTGCGCAGGGCACCGTCGCCGACCGAGACCTTGAGCCCCTCGAAGTCGTTGCCCGCCTCGATCAGGTTGTCGTCGGTGACGAGGGTCAGCCCGTGTTCGCCCGCGATCGGCGCCGCGGTCTCCTGCGCGCGCTGCAGCGGCGAGGCCACCACGTGGGTGATGTCGTGCCCGGCGAGCACCGAGGCGACCGTGCGGGCCTGCGCCTGACCGGTCACGGACAGCCGGTAGCCGGGCAGCCTGCCGTACAGGATGCCCTTCGGGTTGTGCACCTCGCCGTGGCGAAGGACGTGCACGATGGTGCGCGACTCGGCGGGGTCGGGCGTCGGCGTCTGCTGCAGGGTGCTCACGTGGTTTGGCTCCGTGATGTAGGGGTGCGGGGTCTAGGTGGTGGGTGCCTGCGCGGCGGCAGCCGCCTTGGCTGCGGCCGGCAACGCGGCGGCGATTCGGTCGAAAGCGGCGTCGTCGAGGGCCGCGGAAACGAACCAGGCCTCGAAGGCGCTCGGGGGTGCGTAGACGCCCCGCGAGAGCAGCGCATGGAAGAAGGCGGGGAAGCGCCAGGTGTCGCTCGCCTTCGCCTCCGCGTAGTTGGTGACCGGACGGTCGGCGAAGAACACGCTCACCATGGTGCCTGCAAATTGCACCTGGTGCCGCACGCCCGCCTCGGTGAGGGCGTCGCCCAGCAGCCTGCCGAGGGTCGCGGAGTTGCGTTCGAGGGCGTCGTACACGCTCTGATCTGCGGCGCGGAGGCTCGCGAGACCGGCGGCGACGGCGACGGGATTCCCGGACAGGGTGCCCGCCTGGTACACCGGGCCCGCGGGCGCGAGGTGGCCCATCACGTCGGCGCGGCCGCCGAACGCCGCGGCGGGCAGTCCGCCGCTCATCACCTTGCCGAAGGTCACCAGGTCGCCCGCGACGCCGTCGATCCCGTACCAACCGGCCGAGCTGACGCGGAAGCCGGTCATCACCTCGTCCATGATCAGCAGCGCGTCGTGCGCGGTGCAGAGCCGGCGAAGGCCCTCGTTGAACCCGGGCTTCGGCGCGACGGCGCCCATGTTGCCCGCCGCGGCCTCGGTGATGACGCACGCGATCTGCTGCGGGTTCGCGGCGAAGGCCTGCGCGACCGCGTCCAGGTCGTTGTAGGGCAGCACGATCGTGTCGGAGGCCTGCGCGCCGGTGACGCCGGGCGAGGTGGGCAGCCCGAGGGTGGCGACGCCGGAACCCGCGTCGGCGAGCAGGGCGTCCACGTGGCCGTGATAGCAGCCGGAGAACTTGATGATCTTGGTGCGGCCGGTGAACCCGCGGGCCAGCCGGACCGCGCTCATGGTGGCCTCGGTGCCGGAGTTGACGAGGCGGACCTGCTCGACGGGACCGACCCGGTCGACGATCGCCTCGGCGAGCTCGATCTCACCCTCGGTGGGGGCACCGAACGAGAGCCCGGTGGTCGCGGCCTTCTGCACGGCCTCGACGACCGCCGGGTGCGCGTGCCCGAGGATCATCGGTCCCCACGAGCAGATGAGGTCGACGTAGTCGTTGCCGTCCACATCGGTGAGCGTGCAGCCGGACGCCTTGGCGATGAAGCGGGGGGTGCCGCCCACCGATTGGAAGGCCCGCACCGGGGAGTTGACGCCCCCGGGGATGACGGCGCCTGCCCGCTCGAAGAGCTGCGCGGAGGTGCTGGCGGGCTGAAAAGAGGCGCTGGTGGGAGCAGTCACGGCCTCCAGTGTCCCAGTTGTCGAGATTTTGCCAACGACAGGGTGTAGGAGGGGAGCCTGTGACACCCCGGAGACACCGCGGAGGGACCGACATCCCGGCCTATCGGACACCCGAAGTCGTGATGCCAGGATGTTCGGCATGGAACCCACGCTGGACGCATTGCAGGATCACCGACACGAGCTCTACGAACGCTTCGCGGTCGCACAGGTGGCCGTGTCCGCCGACGGCCGGGAGGTGTCCTTCATGGGCCCGATCGAGATCGGTGTCGAGGTCGGCGGGTTCGCGGTGATCGAGTTCGAGGGCGCGCGCCGCGTCGCGGTCCAGGTGCGGGAGGTCCGCATGGTCGAACGCGAGGGACCCCAGCTCGACTTCACCGTGCGCGACCAGATGGCGGAGCTCGGTGTCGTCGCGGCCAGCGTCCGACCGCTGATGCGCTCGCTCGGCGGATCCGCGACCACGCTCGGCGAGTTCGACGGCGACTTCTTCCTGGAGCGGCGTGCGGTCGAGCCGTTCGGTGAACGCCCGATCCGGCCCGCGACGGAGGACGAGGTCGCCTTGATCGCCGAGGGCCTCACCGGGACGGCGGCCGCCATCGAGATCGGGGTGCTGAGGCAGGCGCCGAGCGTCCCGGCCACGCTGCGGTCGACGGGGTTCGCGCGACACACCTTCATGTGCGGGCAGTCCGGCTCGGGCAAGACCTACACCACGGGTGGCCTGCTCGAGCGACTGCTCGGCTCGACCGAGCTGCCGATCGTGGTGCTCGACCCGAACTCCGATCACGTGTTCCTCGGCTCCTGCGACCCCGAGGACTCCTCGCCCGCCGCCGAGCGCCACCGTGAGGTCGCGTCGGGCGTGCACGTGGCGCGGGCGCGCGGCAACGGCGCCGAACACACGCTGTGCCTGGACTTCAGCGACCTCGACCTCGACATCCAGGCACTGCTGCTGCGGATGGATCCGATCTGCGACCTCGACGACTTCCGCGCACTGCGCCAGGTCACCGCGACGCTGACGGCGCCGTACTCCGTCGACGACCTGGAGGCCGCGGCCGCCGCGCACCACGACACCGAACGGCTCGCGGCCCGGATCGGCAACCTCCGGATCGGCGAGTGGGACCTGTGGCGCCGCGACGGCGAGCGCTCGGCCGTCGAGTACGACGTGAGCCGCGCGCGCTGCGTCGTCGTCGACGTCGGGAGCCTGTCGCGGCCGGACGAGCGGACCGCGGTCGCACTGGCGATCCTCGGCAGGCGGTGGGCGGGCCGCCGGGACCGCGAGCCGGTGCTGCTCGTCATCGACGAGGCACACAACGTGCTGCCCGCCACCACCGAGGACCCGCTGCTGGCGGCGACCGCCGAACTCGGCGCGCTGATCGCAGGCGAGGGCCGCAAGTTCGGCCTGCACCTGTTCGTCGCCACCCAGCGGCCGGGCAAGGTGCACCCGAACGTGGTCTCGCAGTGCGACAACCTGGTGTTGATGCGGATGAACGGCGCCGCCGACATCGAGGACCTGAGCACCCTGTTCTCACACGTGCCCGCGCCGATGCTGCACCGCGCGACCGGGTTCGGGCTCGGTCAGGCGCTGTTCGCCGGGCCGATCGCGCCGGTGCCGCTGCTCGCCCAGGTGGGTACCCGGGTCAGTCCCGAGGGCGGCGGCGACGTGCCGACGACCTGGGCGGGGTGAGGTCCGGACTCAGAAGACCGGGCTGGGGCCGTCCACGATCAGGCCGTGGCAGACGCCGGTCGGCAGGCAGACCTCGTTGATCCGGACCATCCCGATCCGGGCGCCGTCGACGAGCCGGTAGAAGGAGAAGTTCCTGCCGTCGATGCTGTGCGCGCGGACGCCGGGCACCGAGGTGAAGTCCTTGTTGGTGTTCAGCACGTCGTCCTCGGTGAGTACCGGGTTGACCTGGTACTCGGTGTGACTGCCGTCGACCAGCAAGGTGTACGGGGCGGCGGATGCCGCGGGGGCGGCCGTGGCCGTCGCGGCCGTACCGGCGGCGATGGCGATTGCTCCGAGTGATCCGGCAACGATGCGGGTGACTGAGCTCATAAGTACTCGATAGAACACGACTAGTGCACAGTTCGCCAGCGCAACGAGTACCGATCCGGTCACGGCCGTCCGGACTAGAGGTTTCCGCGCGCCGCCTGCTCGCGCTCGATCGACTCGAACAGGGCCCGGAAGTTGCCCTTGCCGAAGCCGAGCGAGCCGTGCCGCTCGATCAGCTCGAAGAACAGGGTCGGCCGGTCACCGAGCGGCTTGGTGAAGATCTGCAGCAGGTAGCCGTCCTCGTCCCGGTCCACCAGCACGCCGCGGCGTTTGAGTTCCGCGACGGGCACCCGCACCCGACCGATCCTGGCCCGCAGCTCGGGGTCGTCGTAGTAGGCGTCGGGTGTGTCAAGGAACTCGACGCCCTCCGCGCGCAGCGCATCGACCGTGCGCAGGATGTCGCTGGTCGCCAGGGCGAGGTGCTGGCAGCCGGGTTCGCCGTAGAACTCGAGGTACTCGTCGATCTGCGACTTCTTCTTTCCCGGCGCAGGCTCGTTGAGCGGGAACTTGACCCGATGGTTGCCGTTCGCGACGACCTTGGACATCAGCGCCGAATACTCGGTGGCGATGTCGTCGCCGACGAACTCGGCCATGTTGGTGAAGCCCATGACCCGGTTGTAGAAGCGGACCCAGTGATCCATCCGGCCCATCTCGACGTTGCCGACGGCGTGGTCGAGCGCCTGGACGAGACGCTCGGGCGCACCGGGGCGACGGACGAATCCCGAACTGCGCGGGGCGAATCCGGGCAGGTACACCCCGTCGTAGCGACTGCGGTCGACGAGCGTGTGTCGGGTGCTGCCGTAGGTGGCGATGGCGGCGCGGCGCACCGTGCCGAACTCGTCGGTGACGTCGTGCGGCTCCTCGAGCACGGTGGCGCCCTGCGACCTCGCCCGCTCGATGCAGCGGTCCACGTCGAGCACCTCCAGCGCCAGGTCGACCACGCCGTCGCCGTTTCGGCGGTGCCGATCGGCGAGCGGACTGTCGGGACTGACCGCCCCCTCGAGGACGAACCGGACGGAACCGGACTCGAGCACGAACGACTTGCGGTCGCGCTGACCGGTTTCCGGCCCCGCGTACGCGACCAGGGTCATGCCCCAGGTCGAGACGAAGTAGTGGGCGCTCTGGGTGGCGTTGCCGCAGACGAACACCACCGCGTCCATCCCGACCACGGGGAAGGGATCGGCCGCGTCGTCGTGTTCGACCAGCCCGACGAGCCGGTGCAGATCGTTCGCGCGCAGGTGCGCGGCGCGCTCGCGCGGGGTCAACCGAATGTCCGCGATGGTCATGATTTCACTGTGACCTCGGCCCCTCACCTACGCAACGATGAGGATTGACGCTGCTCAATATGTACAGAATGCTGGAGCGTGACGGTGAATTGTTGGACAAAATGACCAGGAGCGCACCGATGAGCATCGATCGCCTCGACGCCGACCTGCTGGAGCTCCTGCACGCCGAGCCGCGGGTGGGGGTACTGGAGGCGTCCCGCCGGCTTGGCATCGCCCGCGGCACCGTGCAGGCCCGCCTGAACCGGCTCGAACGCGACGGCGTGATCGACAGCCTGGCCCCGACCCTCAATGCCGAGGCCCTCGGCTTCCCGGTCACCGCGTTCGCCACGCTGGAGATCGTCCAGGGCAGGGGGCACCGCGCGGTCGTCGAGCACCTCGCCGGGATCCCCGAGGTGCTCGAGGCCCACACCACCACCGGCGCGGGCGACGTGCTGATCCGAGTGGTGGCGCGGACGCACTCGGACCTGCAGCGGGTGATCAACGAGATCGTGGACGGGCTGAACGTCCTGCGGTCGTCCACGGTGATCGCCCTGGAGAACCAGATCCCGCTTCGCCACCTGCCGCTGGTGCGGGCGGCGCTGACCTGACCTCCGCCCGCCGTCAGTTCAGCGCGGCGCGGAGGGCTTCGGCGTACGCGCTCGGGTGGCTCGTGTTGCCGTTGTGGCCGCCGGGAAACACGCGGACCTCTTCCCCACGCAGGTCGGCCAGGGCAACCGCGCACGCTCGGTCGAAGACGGTCTCCGGAGTCGCCCGGCCCACGGCGGGGACGATGCGGGTCGGCGTTCGGCCGACCGCGGCGACGTCGAGCGTGTCCCGAATGATCGCGGAGAAGTCGTGCTCGACAAAGAAGTCGAAGTTGCGGATTCGCTGCGGCGACATCGGCATCGGCGTCAGGTCCGGTTCGACCTCCGTGCTGCGCGGGTCGATGCCGAGGACCTTCGCGACGAGCTGCAGGGTTCCCGCCAGTCCGTCGGTGCGATGAACCCGTTGGATCTCGGCCAGCTCGTCCAGGTGCCCGGCCCGCCGCTCGACCGGCAGCAGTCGCGGGCTGACCGGTTCGTGGGCGACGAGGGTCGCGAGCTGCTCCGGATGACAGACCGCGACGTGGAGTCCGATCGAGGCACCCAGGCTGCACCCGAGCATCCGGGCCGGCTCGTCGGTCACCTCCGCGAGCAGGCGATGGACGTCCTCGGCGTGCTGGGCAAGCGTCACGACGCCTTCGGGATCGTCGACGGCGCTCCTGGACAGGCCGCGCCGGTCGTACGTGACCACTGTGTAATCCGCCACCAGCCGGTCGACCAGGTCCCGGCTGCGACCCGCATCCCCTTCCCCGCTCTGCGAGATCAACAGGACGGGACCGGCGCCCCGGACCTCGAAATACAGGGACGCGCCCTCGACACGCAGTGATCCCGATCGGGTCCCCGTCTGGCTGCCCACGTTCATCGTGCACTCCTCTCGTCAGTAAGTATCACAATAGATGTATCACATTTGATGCATCTATTTCGATGCAATAATGCGGACATGAACGGCATCGAACTGTTCCTGCTGGGGCGCACCCTGATGAAGATCGGCGAGGAGGCGTTGCCAACCGACGGCATCGGCCGACACCCGACCGGCACCCGCACCGTGCTGATCGTCGCGAGCGACATCCGCGATCACCCCGGTTGCGCCGTCGGCGAGATCGCGGCGCGCACCGGATTCCCACAGAGCGCGGTGTCCGGCGCCGTCGCACGCCTAAAGGAGGCGGAGGCGATCACCACGCAGCCCGATCCCGACGATCGGCGGCGCGTGCTCATTCACCCGGCCGCGGAGGTGTCCGACCGGATGATCGAGGTCAGGGCGGCATCGATCGAGACCGCGCTCGCCACCACCATGGGGACCGAGGACACCCGGGCGGTCGGCGAGGTGACCGCATTGCTCGAGGAATTGACCCGCCGGCTCACCCCTGACGTCATCGGCCAGCTCCGAAAGGGCCAGTCCCGATAAACCACTCCGGGCCGCCAGCGGGCCGGTCACCCTTGCAAAATATGTAGACCGGTCTATATTGGACGCATGAAGAAGGGCGAGGAGACCAGGCTGCGGATGATCACGGTCACGGCGGCCGCGGTCGAGGAGAAGGGCGTGGCGGCGACCGGCGTCACCGAGGTGCTCGAACGAAGCGGGGCGCCGCGCGGTTCGCTCTACTTCCACTTCCCCGGCGGCAAGGACGAGCTGGTCGAGGCAGCGCTCCGGCAGAGCGCGGGGACGCTCGACGACCTGATGGCCGGCTCCCTCGGCGGCTCGCCCGCGGACGTCATCGCCCGGATCCTGGAGGCGCTCGCCGACCGGCAGGTCGCGTCCGACTTCACCAAGGGTTGCCCGATCGCGACGGTCGCCCTCGAGACGGCGGGCACCGACCCACTCGGCGGGGTATGTGCCGAGATCTACGCCGGCTGGGAGGCCTCCCTCGCGGACCTCCTCGGCGACGCCGCGCTGGCCACCGAGGTCTTCGCCCTCATCGAGGGTGCACTCCTCGTCGGCCGGGTCCGGCGGTCCCGCGAACCCATCGACGCGGCGATCCGCGCCGTCCGCAAGCTACTGGAGGACTCATGAGCACGCCCGACACCCTCGTCATCGGCTCCACCGGGCTGATCGGCCGGTGGCTGATCCCCGAACTCACCCGACAGGGCAGGCACGTCGCCGCCATGGTCAGGAATGCGGCCGAACGCGGCGACGAACTCCGCGGCTGGGTGGACGCGCACGGCGGGAACACCGAGCTGCTGAGCGTCGTCGACGGGGACCTGACCGCGCCGGGTCTCGGCCTGGAACCGCTGCCCACCGTGCGCGACGTCTACAACCTGGGCGGCCGGTTCGCCTTCGGGCTCACCGAGACCGAGGCCCGCGCGGTCAACGTCGACGGGGCCGTGGCCGCGCTGCGCTGGGCGCAGGCACTGCCGCAGCTGCGACGTTTCGTGCACATCAGCGGGTACCGCGTGGCGGGCGCCACCGTGAACGCGACGCTCTACCGCGACAAGGGCGCCTACGAGGCCAGCAAGGTCGAGGCCGACCACGCCGTGCGCGATCACGCCGAGGCCAACGGCATTCCGTACGCGATCGTCAACCCGTCGACCGTCATCGGCGACTCCGGCACCGGCGAGACCACCCAGTTCATCGGACTGGCCGACATGGTGCGCGACCTCCACCGCGGCAAGCTCCCGGTGATCCCCGGCGGCAAGGACGTCTGGGTCCCGGTGGTCACCGCGGACTACTTCGCCCGGTTCCTCGCCGCCGTGCCCGAGCACGCGGAACCCGGTGCGGCGCTGTGGGTTCTCGACGAGGACACGCCGCTGCTGGGCGACCTGCTCCGCGACGTCGCGCACACCCTCGACGTGCGACCGCCTCGATTCCACGTGCCGGTCGCGGTGATCCGGCGGCTGCCGGCGAAGCTGACCGGTGCGGACCCGGAGACCCTCGGCTTCCTCTCCGCCGACCGGTATCCGACCGACTCCGCGCGGGCACTCGCCGAGCGCGCCGGACTGGCGTTCCCTCCCCTGCCGCAGGCGATCCGGGCGTGGGTGGACTACCTGGTCGCGAGCGATTTCGGGAAGCGCAGCCCGGCTCGGACACCGGTCCGCTAGTCCACCACCACCCGCCGAGTGTGCACCTCCCGACATTCCCACTCGACCGATGCCCCCGCAGCTGCACACTCGGCGGCTCAGCGGCGGCGGGCCAGCTGACCGCCGAGCCAGGCGGTGTAGGCGAACAGCCCGACCGAGCCGAGGACCCTGGTCCGGCGGTAGACGATCGCCAGCCCGAGGAGCAGCTCGGTCGCGCCGTTGCGGTAGGTCCACTGCCGCGTCTCGCGGGGGAAGGCCTTCGCGGTCAGCCCATCGAACGCGCGCGGCGCGGTGAAGTGCGCGGCACCGGCGCCTGCCAGGGCCACCCCGAGCACCCTCGCGGGAACACTGTCCGCGCTGCGGGCCCGGATGACGACCGGGTTCTTCGGCTCCCTTCCTGCCACCAGAGCCTCTGCTGCCCTGCGCTTTCTACGACTCATCTGTCCTCCTGGGTGTGGATACGGCTAGAGCAACTGGACGTTGGCGAGCTTCCACTCACCGCCGTCGCGGACGAGGGAGAGCTGCATGCGGTTTCGGTCCACCCTCGGTTCCGGCGAGTTGGAATTGGTGACGGTCTGGTCGAGGAACACGATCACCTCCGCCTTGTCGCTGCCGGTCTCGGCGAGCCCGGCCGCGATGATCTCGGCCGACGAGGTGGCCTTGTACTGCACGATCATGTCCTTGAGGTTCGACGCCACCTGCGTGTACTGCCCGGCGAACTCGCCCACCGAGTTCCCCCGGACCACGGACAGGTTGTTGTCGAGGTTCTCGAAGCTGTACGTCGCCAGATCGGTGGCGAACCGCCGACCCGCGTCGAGGGCGTCCGTCCTGGCCTGCTCCTGCTGATGGTTCGCCCAGATGGTGTACGAACCCCAGCCGAGGAGGCCGAGCAGGACCACCCCGGCGGCGAGTGCCGCCGGCGCGCGTCGCGTGAGGCGCCGGCCCTTGTCCTGCCCGGTGGTTCCCGTGTCCGGCTCGACCGCTGGTTCGACTGTGGTTGTCTCGCTGTCACTCATTGCGTTCCCTGTAGTAGTAGAGCTGCCCACGATTGGTCACCGAGGATCTGTTTCTGCCCGCCCGCCAGGCCCATTCGGACAGCCGTGCCGTCGCCCGCCGGGATCCGACCCGAGGCCGGGTCGTAGGAGGTGACGCCCGCGAACTCCCGCACTCCCCCGGCCGAGTCCGACTGCGGCGGCGCAGTCGACGAGTCCGGGCGCGGCACGTTCTGCGAGCCACGCTTCTGTATCCGGCCCGACTCGTCGGTGCAGTACTGGTCCCGGTTCAGCTCGCGGGGGGTGATGTCCTGCACCGACCGCCGCTCGGTGTCGTAGAAGCAGACCGGTCCCACCGCGGTCACGAGGTCGAGCTGGGCGCGACCGTCGCGGACGATGCTGCCGAGCTTGGTGAACCCGTTCGGGACGGCGACCAGCAACGCGTCGACCGCGGGCATGCGGGCCGCGACGATCTGCGAGGAGACCAGCGAGTTGGCGAGCAGCAGCGTGAAGGACTCCCGGTTCTGCGCCAGGAACGGAACCACCTGATCGGCCAGGATCGCGGGCGTCTCGTCGAGCAGCAGGCGGATCTCGGGATCGGCCTCGCGCACCTGATCGGTGATCTGCCGCAACGACGCCGCGATCTGTGGGAGGGCCCGCACGTTCTGCTCGTTCGCCTCGAACAGGTCCCGCGAGTTGTCCACCATCGACACGATCTTCGGCTGGTTCAGCTCGATCATCGACACGATGGAGCCGAAGTTCTCCACCGTCGTCCGGAGGTCCGGGCCCACCCCGCGCAGGCCGTCACCGAGCTCCTTGGCGAGCGTCTGCAGGTCCGCGGGCGCCACGGTGTCCGCGATCGCGTTGAAGTTCGTGATCACGGTGCCGAGCGGGACCGGGATGCTGGTGTGTTCCCTGGGGATCAGCGACCCCTGTCCCAGGAAGGGGCCAGCGTCCGAGTCCGAGGACAGCTGCACCTTGAGGACGGGCGCCGCGGTGTCCTGGGCGACCGCCGCGTGCGAGTCCGCGGGAATCTCGACGTTCCGCCGCAGCGTCAGGGTGAGGTCGACGGTGGATCGGTCCGGCGCCAACTCGACGCCGGCGACCTTGCCGACGGTGACGCCGCGGTAGGCCACCTCCGAGCCCTCCGCGATCCCGGCGCTGTTGTCCATCTGCACCGTGACCTCGTAGGAGCCGCGGAGCGGATCCGGCCCGCCGACCTGTTTGACCACGTAGACGGTGCTCACCACGGCGAGGACCAGGAAGGCGACGATCTCGAAGTAGACGGTGCGCTTCTTCATCGCGTGCCGCCCGTCACGAGCTGGGACAGGCCCTCGATCGCGGGATGCTGCGACGCGGGCAGGGCCACGGGCGGCGCGGGCACGGGCGGCGCCGCCCCCGGGATGACCTCGCTGAGCAGTCCGCGCACCGAAGCCCCGAGGTCGACGTTCAGGTCGATGTTGACGTAGTCGCCGGGGGCGGCGCGCAGCACCAGGTCCCGCGCGCCCTCCAGCTTGCCCATCGTGTCCGAGAGCGTCGGGCCCATCGCCGCGAACTGGTCCAGGATCGGGGTGAGGTTGCCGACGATGTCGACGATCTGATCGCCGGACTGCTCCAGCACCGCGTTCGTCTGCACGCTCAGTGCGTGGGACTTGTCGAGGAGCGTCGCGATGGCCTGCCGCTGCTCGGTGAGCACGTCGACGGCGGGCGCTGCCGCCCGCAGGCCCTGGTCGATGGTCGCGCTCTCGGCCGAGACCGTCGCGGACAGCCGATCGAGTGAGTCGATGGCCCCGTTGATCGAATCCCTCCTGCCCTCGAGGGTGCCGAGCAGGCGGTCCACCCGTCCCAACAGGTCCCGGATCAGGTCCTCGCGGCCGGAGAGGATCTGGTTCGACTCCTCGACGATGGTCTTGACCTGTGCGATCCCGCTGCCGTTGAGCATCGTTCCGACGACGGAGAGCAACTGCGCGACGTCCGGTCCGCGGGCGGTGTCGGCGGCGTCGATCGTCGCGCCCGCCGGGATGGTCCGCGCGTCGGCCTGATCCGGAACCCTCAGGTTGACGAACGCATCCCCGATGGGGGTGGTCAGCTCGATGCGGGCGGTGGTCCCGACGGGCAGTCGGATGTCCTCGCGAATGTTGGCCCGCACCACGGCCTGGAACCGATCCACCGTCATCGAGCTCACCCGGCCGACCACGGCCTGACCGATCCGCACCTCGCCGCCGACCGGCAGCAGCGAGGCGTCGGTGAACTCGAACGCGATCGGGTACGACGGGCCGTCCACGTCGCGCCCCACCGGGAGGTGCTGGAAGTTCGCACCGCACCCGGACAGGACGGCGGCCGCGAGGAACCCAGCGGCACAGGCGGTCACGCGGCCCATCACTTGCCCCCTGCGAACAGGTAGCTCAGGTCGGTGCCCTCGAGGTTCGGGGGGAACTCGATCGGGTTGACCAGCCCCGGCCCCTGACACATCGGGATCGGGAGCTTCTCACACAGCGCCTTCGTCGCGGGGAACTGCGAGAGATTCGTCGACACATTGAGCCGGACCCGTGCCCTGCCGTCGTCGGTCACGAGGTTGGACACGTTCTCGAATCCCGTTGGCGCCGTGTCGAGGATCTCCGCGAGCTGGTTCTGCTTGGTGGCGATCGCGCCGGTCAGCTGCGCCAGCTGGGCCACATCGGAGGTCAGGCCTGCGCCGTGCACGGACAGCAGCGCCGAGACCTGCCCGAGCAGCTCGGTCAGCGAGGACAGTGCACCGGTGATGTCCTCGCGCTGCCCGGAGAACTCGTCTGCGGTGACCGTGATCGAGTCGACGAGCGAGTTGACGGTGCCCTGGTTGTCGGAGATCGCCTGCACCAACACGTTGAGACCGTCGACGAGCTGCGTGATGTCCGCGGACTTCCCGGCGACCACCGACGTGGCCTGGGTGATCGTCGTGACCGCGTCGTGGAAGGGCTGACCGTTCCCCTCGAAGGCGTTGGCCGTGGTGTGCAGCAGTTCGCCGATCCCCGCGCCCGGTGCGGCCGCCTCGGGGTTGAGGGCAAGGGTGAGCTCGTTGACCGACCGGGTCAACTGATCCCAGGAGAGCGGAGAGTGCGTGCGCTCGAGCGGGATCACCGCGCCGTCCGGCAGGCTCGGTCCGTCGACGTAACCGGGGTCGAGCTCCACCGTGCGGTCGCTGACCACCGACGGCGACATCACCCAGGCCTGCGCGTCCGCCGGGATCTTCGTCCCCCGCGGCAGACTCATCGTGACCCGCACGCGTGAGCCCGCCGGGGTGACCGTCTCGATCCGCCCCGTTGGCACGCCGAGCACGGTCACCCGGTTGCCCGGGAACACGGCGTCCGTCTGCGCGAACTCGGCGGTGATCGTCATCGTCGCCTCCGGCCGCACCACGTAGTAGACGAGCCCCGCCGCGACCGCCACCACCGCGGCGAGGGCACCGATGCGCCATCCGATGGCCCGCCGCATCACTTGCACCCCTGGACGAGTCCGGACACGCAGAGCCAGTTGTCGCCGATCAGGGTGGACGGGGAGTTGAGATCGAGCCAGTTCCCGTTGCCCGTCGCGTTGGTGATGTAGCGGACGCTCGGCGCGAAGTTCTCCAGCAGGGTGGTGAGGGTCTGTTCGTTCTCGGTGAGGACGGCCGTGACGGCATCGAGCTCGGTGAGCACGGAGTCCAGCAGCGGTTGGTTCTCCCCGAGGAACTGGCTCGCCGCGGTGGTGAGCCGGTTGATGTCGGCGATGAGCGACCCGATCACGGCGCGGCGGTCGGCCAGCGTGCTGGTGAGCAGTTCGGCGTTGCCCAAAAGGGTCACCAGGGTGTCCTTCTGGTCGACCAGGGTCTGCGTGGTGGCCTGTGCGCTGCTCAGCAGCGCTCCGATCGACTCCGAGTTGCGGGTGACGGCCTCGTTCACCGTCGTGATGCCCTCCAACGACCGCCCGATCAGCTCGGGATCGTCGGGGGCGACCTGCCCTATCGTCTCGACCATCGCCCGCAGCTGTTCGAGATCGAGGTTCTCGGTGGTGTCCTTGGCACCCCGGCCCAGGTCGTCGAGCGTGAACGGGACGCTCGTCCGCTCGAGGGGGATGGCCCCGCCCGGCGCCATCCGCCCCTGGCCCGCGGGGACGATGTCGAGGGATCGGCGGCCGAGCAGGGTGTAGATCTTGATCTCCGCCGACGTCCGGTCACCGAGCACGACGCCGTCGTCCAGCCGGAAGCCGACGTCGACGGTGTTGCCGCGCACGGTCATCGAGGTCACCACCCCGCTCGGCACCCCGGCGACGTTGACGGTGTCCGCCGGCGCGAGTCCGGTCGCGTTGGCGACAAGGGCGTGGTACTCGGCGGTCCGCAGCGACAGGATCAGCTTGGGGACGGCCAGCGCGGCCGCGATGACCCCCAGCGCGACGAACACACAGATCACCCCGGCCCTGGCCGGGTGTTTGACCGTCAACCAGTTCATCGGCACACCGCCGATCGCTGCGGTCCCTCGAGCGACACCGACCGGTCGAGGGCGCTCCACCGGACGTTGCAGAGGTAGATGTTGACCCAGCTTCCGTAGCTCGCGGCGACACCGAGCTTGGTGAACAGCTGGTCGAAGGCCACGGTGCCCTCGTTCAGGGCGGCCTGATTGGCGACCACGACGTCCGCGGTCGCGTCGAGCGAGCGCAGGGTCGGCGCCAGGTCGGGCTCCACCCTGTCGAAGACCCCCGCCAGGTTGTTCGCAAGGGCCCCTGCCGAATCCACGGCGTCGGCTATCTGGTCGCGGTCCTGCGCCAGCCCGCCGACGAGCGTGTTCAACGAGTCGATCAGCTCGACGAAGTTCGGGCGGTTGTCGACGGTCACCTTCAGCACGCCGCCCAGGTTCGCGATCAGCTCGTCGATGATCGCGTCCTTCGAGGCGAGGTTCTCCGTGACGGCGACGGTGCGGCGCAGCAGGCTCTCCATGGTGGCGCCCTGTCCCTGGAACACCCGGACGATCTCCGTCGCGAGCTGGTTCACCCCGGCCGGGTCGAGCGCGTCGAACAGCGGGCGGAATCCGCCGAGGACCGAGGTCAGGTCCAGCGCCGGCTGGGTGCGCTCGACGGGGATCGTCGAACCGGGCGAAAGGAATTCGGACGTCATCGGGCCGCTCGGCCCGGGTTCGATGGTCACCGCGCGCGCCCCGAGCAGGTCGGCGTAGCGGACCACGGCCCTGCCGTCGATCGGGATCCGCTGGTCGGCCTCCATCCGGAAGGTCACCACCGCCTGGTTGTCCACCAGGTCGACGCCGTTCACCCGGCCGACGCGCACGCCGGAGATCTGCACGTCGCTGCCCGGCACCAGTCCGGTGCTGTCGGTGAACACCGCCCGGTACTCGGACGACGCCCCCGCGACGGGGTTGATGAGCGTGCTGAACACGACGAGGGTGCTGGCCAGCGACAGCGCGGCGAAGACCGCGAAGCGGATGAGACTGGACCGGACCGACATCAGCGCACCACCGTGGTGCCGCGCAGGATCGGCCCGGCGATCACCGACTCGAGATCGCCGCTGGTCCCGAACAACCGGGACATCTGTGACCTCTCCGCGGGGCTGCCCACCGGGCCAACGGTTCCGCCGAGCAGCGGCGCGAGCGGGTTCGGCGCCGTCTGCGTGCAGCTCGGCCCCTCGAGGTCACCGTAGGTAGGGCACTGCGCCTTCCAATACGGTTGCAGGTCCCTGGCCGAGAGCTTGAGGTCGGAGTTCAGCCATGGCCCACTCGCGACGGCGGGCGGCAGGGTCGTCACCAGGTTCTGCAGGCCCCGATAGACGGTGGTGATCTGACCCGGCCTTGCGGTGAGCGAGTCGAGCAACCCGTCGGTGTCGTCGACGAGGGTGATGATCCGATCCCGGTTGTCGCCGATGGCGGTGGCCTCCTCCGCCGTGCGGGTGCCCGCCGCGAGCAGGGCGGCCAGGCCCTGCTGCTTCTCCACGATGGTCCGGGACACGGTGATCGAGTTGTCCAGGGTGGCGAGCACATCGGGCGCCGCCGCGTCGAGTTCGCCTGCCAGCTCGGCGATGTCGTCGAGATCGTCACCGAGGCCGTCGAGCACCGGCTGCGAGGCGACCAGCGTCCGGTGCAGCGCGTCGATGGACTCCCCCAGCCGCGCGCCCTCGCCGTCGAGCGCGGTGGCCACGGCGGTCAGCGCGGCGTTGAGGTCGGCAGGGTCGATCGCCCCGACCAACTCGTAGATCCGCGAAAAGGCCTGGTACAGCTGGACGGCGGCCTCCGACTGGTCCGCCTGCACGGTGCCACCGGGCCGCAGGGACGGGGTCGCGGCGGTTCGGTCCGCCGATTCCGGGGACACCAGGTCCACGTAGTAGTCGCCGAAGACCGTGCGCGGCATGAGCCGCACCTGGACGTCGGCGGGGATGCTCGCCATCGCCCCCTCGTCGAATCCGAGAGTGATGAGCGAGGCCCTGGTGCCCGCGTCGATCCGCTCGACCCGGCCCACGTTCACCCCGCGGTACTGGATGGCCGAGTCCTCCTTCAACGCGCCCGCGCTCGCCGGGACGGTCGCGGTGACCCGGGCGGGCGACTCGAATGTCCGTGCTCCCCATGCGAACAGGAACACGTAGGCACCGCCGAACACCAGCACCGCGAGTGCGCCGCGCAGTGCGAGTGCGGTCGTGCCGCCGCCGAGGACCGTCGACCGCAGGCTCATCCGGTCAGCCCCGGCACCTGCGGCTTAAGCCCCCACAGCGCGACGGTCATGGCGACGTCGGTGAAGGCGAGGAACACGATGCTGGTGCGCAGCGCCCGCCCTGCGGCCCGGCCGACGCCCTCCGGCCCGCCGGTGGCGGTGTACCCGTAGTAGCAGTGCACCAGCGTCACCACGACCGCGAACACCAGCACCTTCACCAGCGAGAGCCAGATGTCGTTCGGCGAGAGGAACAGGCTGAAGTAGTAGCCGTAGGTGCCCTCCGACTGCCCCTTGACGCCGACGACCGCGAGGGCCGTCGCCATGTACGAGGCGAAGAGGCCGACCAGGTAGAGCGGGATGACCGCGATCATGGCCGCGAGCACCCGGGTGGTCACCAGGTACCGCAGCGACGGGATGGCCATCACGTCGAGCGCATCGATCTCGTCCGAGATCCGCATCGCGCCCAGCTGGGCGGTGAAACCCGTACCGACCTTGGCCGCCAGGGTGATCGCGGCGACGAGCGGTGCCACCTCCCTGGTGTTCGCGATCGCCGACATGACCCCGGACAGCGGGGCGAGCCCGACCAGGTTGAGCCCGCGATAGCCCTCGAGCCCGATCTGCGAGCCCGCGAAGAAGGAGATCGCGAAGATGACGACGACGCTGCCCCCGCCCGCCAGCAGGGTGCCCGACCCGAACGCGATCTGGGCGATCAGGCGCATGACCTCGCGCCAGTAGCGGACGATCGTGGCGGGGACGGCGGCGACGACCTGGGCGTAGAAGGTGAGCTGCTCGCCGAGCCGGGCGAGCAGCGCGACGGCCCGTTGACCGAATCGCCTGCTGCGGATCGCGACGGGAAGGTGCATCAGTAGGCACCCTTCACCGAGACGAAGAGCGGATAGAACTGGGTGATCGCGAGATTCGCGATGAACACGAGGATGAACGAGAGCACCACGGTCTCGTTGACGGCATCCCCGACGCCCTGCGCGCCCTTCTTGACGGTCAGTCCCCGGTAGCTGGCGACGATTCCCGAGATGAGCGCGAAGGCCACGGCCTTGAGCCCGGAGACAACGAAGTCGGCGGGCTGGCTGAACTGCACGACGTTGCGCAGGAAGCTCTGGGAGTTGCCGTCAAGGATGAGCACGTGCACGAGCAGGCTCGCGCCGAGCCCGATGACGAGGACGATCGAGTTGAGCAGCACGCACACCACGGCGATCGCGATCATCCGCGGCACGACGAGCCGCTCGAGCACCGGCAGTCCGAGGACCTCGAGGGCGTCGATCTCCTCGCGGATGGTCCTGGCGCCCAGGTCCGCGCAGATCGCGGATCCGCCGACGCCCGCGATGATCAGCGCGCAGACCAGCGGGCCCGCCTGACCGATGATGAGGAAGGCCACGACCGCGCCGCTGTAGGCCCCCGCGCCGATCTGGTCTGCCAGTGAGCCGATCTGCAACGCGACCCCCACGCCGAGCGGGATCATCACCAGGGCCGAGGCGACCGTGGTGACGTGGGCGAGGAACCACATCTGGTCGACGCATTCGCGCCAGGCCAGCCTGCGGCGGCGCACGCTGGTCAGCGCGGCGAGGGCCACCCGGACGGCGAACACGAACAGCAGGCCCATCTCCGCGGAGAAATGCGCGAACATGTTCGGCGTGCTCGGCGCCGCGGCCTGCTCCGCCTCGGCGGGCACGGCGAGCACCACCGCCGGGTCTTCAGTCGCCGCCATCCCGCTCCCGCCTCGCGTGTGACTCGAGCCTCGCGAGCGCCGCCCCCGTGGCGCCCGTCACAGGGTCGTGAGCGTAACAGAACTACTGACTTCTGAGTAAGGTTACTTTTCAGTAAGTTACCGGGGACGGCGCCACCCGCTCCGCCGAGTGCGCGGCGAGGCCTCCGGCAGGTGCGGCTCCAGCGCCCGCATGATCGCCGCGCGGGGCTTGGCGCCGACCATCGTCGTGACCATTTCGCCGCCGATGAACAATGCCATGGTCGGCATGCTCATCACCTGATACTCCCTGGCCGTCCCTGGGTTCTCGTCGACGTCCAACGCGATGACGGCGAGGCGACCTGCCTCCTGGTCGGCGATCTGCTCGAGGACCGGCGCGATCATCTTGCACGGTGGGCACCAGCTCGCGGTGAACTTGACGAGGACGGGCGTCTCGGACGAGAGCACGTCGGTGGCGAAGGCGGCATCGGTGGTGGTGGCCAGGGACATGGAGCACTCCTTTGTCTCGGTACTTGCTGTCTCGGTACTTGCTTGTGTGCTCGAGCGTCGGACGTCGGGTTCAGCGATTGACCTGGGCGATGACTCGGTCGTGCACATCCGCGTCCCCGCCGCATTCACACACCAGGCGCGCGGTCACCCGGCCGCCGCAGCCCGTGTGCCGGTAGACCACTTCGGGCACCCCGCCGTCGGCGAGGTGCTTTTCCCCCCAGTCGGAGAACGCGGCCAGCACCGGCAACAGGTCGAGTCCCGCGTCGGTGAGGACGTACTCCTGCCTGGCCCGACTGCCCGGGACCCGGTAGTCCCTCGTGGCCAGCACGCCCGCGGCGATGAGCCGTTGCAGGCGGTCCGACAGCACCCCGCGCGGCGCACCGGTGGCGGCCCGCAGCTCGTCGAAGCGACGGAGGCCGAGCGCGACCTCACGAACGATCAGCAGGGCCCATCGCTCGCCGACCACGGCGAGGGTTTCGGAGAGGGTGCATGTCACGGTGCTGAGTCTAGACCCAGGACTTAGCTTTCGTCGAGAACCTCGAGTTCGCACTCACCCGCACGCCACCCGCCAGGCGCAAGCCCGCGCCTCGAGGTCCTTGTCCGAGTTCGGTGCCGAACCGATTGGCGCGCGACGGCGCGAGTCTCGAACGGTTACCCGGACACGCCAGGGACGGCCAGGCGGAGAAAGTCCTGATGCGCATTGCCGCCGGCGCCGTGGACGATCGACGCGATGTAACCGTCGGGGCGAACGACGATCTGCATGGGGCCCGTGCCGCCATAGATCTGCCGAAGGCCCTCCGCCGGCTGCGGAATGGCAACCCGCACGAGCGGAGCGCCCTCGTCGGGCCATTCGAGTGCCGAAGCCGCGCTCGATGCCCCGTCGCCCAGTGCCACGAGAGTGAAATGCGGTCCACGGAACGTCTCGTGCAGTGTCGTGGTCAGGCCGTCCGAGTCGACGTATTCGGCGTCGGGGGCGCGGTCACCAGACCGCGGGCCCGGCACCGGCGGGTCTGTGACAGACGCCAGAGGACCGCCGGCATAGGACAACGACAGCTGGCGTTCTTCGTCGCCGCGGGTGGCGGCGGCCATGGGTCGATCGGCCATGGCTGCATATATCTCGCTGGACAGCCCGAGCACCCGCGCGGCCACAGGCCGTCGCTCCGCTTCATACGTGTCGAGTAGGACTTCGGGCGCGCCTGCGAGGACCTGCGCGAGCTTCCACCCGAGGTTGTACGAATCCTGGATGCCGGTGTTCATCCCTTGACCCCCGGTGGGCGGATGGACATGCGCGGCGTCACCGACGAGAAGAACGTTCCCGACGCGGTAGCGCTCCGCGAGACGGATGTTTGGGCGCCACACCGATGCCCAGCCGATCCCCTGAATGGAGAGCTTGGCCTTGCCGACGAAGTCCCTGACGAGCGCCTCGACGGCCACTTGACCGACGTCCGCCTTGTCGTGGGGACGAAGCTTGAGCATCAACTGGAACTTGCCATCGGGCAGTGGGCACAGCGCCATGAACCTGCCCGCGTTGCGCGGCCAGATGTGCCACCGGTTGCGCGAGAGTCCCTCGAGTGTCACGTCGGCGACGATCATCCGGTCCTTCTCGTCGGTTGTGCCGGCGAATCCGATACCACTGGCCGCGCGCACGGTGCTGCCTCCACCGTCAGCTCCGACGAGATAGGTGGCGCGCACGTCCTCGGCCTTTCCGTCCGAGTGCATCACCGTTGCGACGACGGCCTCGGGACCGTCGGAAAAGGCGACCAGGCGGGTGCCGAACTCGACCTCGCCGCCGAGATCTGCGAGCCGTCGACGCAAGGCGGCGTCGGTGTCGTACTGCGCGATCAGCAGCGTGTTCGGATGCGGCACGTCCTCCGAGCGGTCGTGCAGCGGGATCATCACCTTCGGAATCGTGAACGGGCCGAGGTGCAGTCCGAGTTTCGGGTAAAGGGTGCTGCGCTCCTCGATGTACGGCAGCACGCCGAGGTCGTCGAGGACCTCAACCGTGCGGGGCTGCACTCCCTTGGCGCGCGAACCCTCGAATCCGCCTTCGGCAGCGGTGATCACGCGATGGCTTACGCCGCGGCGCTGCAGGTCGCATGCCAAGGCCAGTCCCGCCGGCCCTGCCCCGACCACCAGGACGTCAATGGTGCTGGTCACGTTCATTTCTCACTTCCGGTCAGACTGTTCGTCGGTGATGTGTGCGAGGTCCATCGGATCCAGTCGCGTACGCCGCGCCCCATGACGGATTCGAGGTCGGATCCGGCGAGCCAGGGAAGCTCCTCGGTGAACATCGACACGCATTCCCGCCAGGTGCAGGAAAGCCGAGTGATGTCCGTGCCCCAGAACATGCGGTCGGCTCCGAATGCGTCGAAGATGCGTCGTAGCACCTCGTGCGTGCTGGCGAACGGGTAGCGGTCCGTGGCCATGCTCGGCACACCGGTCGCCTTGACCGCGACGTTCGGTCGCGACGCCAGCGCGAGCAGGTCGCCAAGGTGATCGGCGGCCTGCGGCAAGGTGTAGAAGGGCAGGACTGCCAAGTGGTCCACCATGATCCGCATCTTGGGGAAGCGTGCGGCGAGGTCGCCGACCAGTGGCAGATGTTCGGGCATCACCATCAGCCCAACGGGGATCTCGCGTTGATCGGCGATGCCCCATAGCCAGTCCAGTGCATTGGAGTTCAGACCAGAGATCAGTTCCGGGGTGATTGCCACGAACCGGAGTCCGAGCATGCCGGGACGGTCGAGCAAGTGGTGAACCGTCGTGGGATTCGGGGGTCCGGCCAGCGGGATCCAGCCAAGGGTCGCGAACCGATCAGGGTGCCGTTCGGCTGCTTCGACGGCGTAGTCGTTGGCAGCGGGGTCCCAGACCGCAGGACAGTTGACGACCCGGTCGACCTGTGCGTCGTTCATGTCGGCCAGCGCATCCTCGATCGAGTACTGCTGCCGGCGGTGATGTGGAGGAGCACCATCGCCCTGCCACAGGTGGATCTGTGCGTCGACGATCTCCATGACCGCTGCCTCAGCCCTGGTGCGCTGTGGCCGCTGCGCCGAGCCGAGCTCGGATCCAGTCTGAGACCACCATGTCGCGGTCCTTGAGGTGGTTGTAGATGCAGTGGAGGCCGTCGGAGAACACGACCAGTTCCTGGTCGTCGGTCGGGGCGAGCCTGCTGACCATCTGAAGGAGTTCGTCCGAAACGAGCGGATCTTCGCCGCCGTGGACGATCAGCAAGGGGTAGCCCGCGTTGGGTCCGGTAGCCGTGGGATCGACCGTCCCCCAGATCGCGGCGGTCTGGTCGGCGTCTTCGCCCGCGCAGAACGCCATCATCTTGGTGAAGAAGGTGCCGATGCTCGGCGGCACCAGGCCCGGGGTGGCGATCCCACCGTTGTCGCCGCATGCGGCGATCCGCGGATCGGCGACGGCGACGGCCATCGCGAGGCTGCCCCCCATGCTGTTGCCGACGATGCCGATGGGCCGTCCCGGTGCGCGCCGTTCCACCTCGTCGATCACCTGCCGGAATGCGTTCAGCCAGCCGCGGGTCAGATAGACCCCGTTCACCATCCGCGACTCTCCCTGTCCCGGCGCGTCGAGCAGGTAGGCGTCGACACCGCGGGCCGCCAATGCCGCACCCATGCTGTCGAAGTCCATCGCCCAGCCCTCGACGCCTCCGATCACGATCGCCGAGGCGACCGCGTCCGGGCCGGCGGGCACAAGCCAGCCGGACAGCAGGCCCTCGTCGGACTCGACCGAGAAGTGCTCACGGTCGCCGGCGAGCCGTGCGGCCTGCGCGTACAGATCGCAGGCGCGGGCGTAGATCTCCCTGCGCTCGTCGGTATCGCTGAGCATCATCACCTGACTGATCCGGGTCAGCGCCGACGCGCGCCGCAAATAGCAGACCCGGGTGGCGACCGCGTGCGGCGCGGCACCGTGACACAGGTTCAGACACGTCTGCGCGATCGCCGCGGCGGCATCCTGCCATGACTGCCCGGCGAGGACTCGAGTCCGGAGCTCGGCTGCGTCCGCGTGGTCGACACCGTAACCGATGGTTCGTTCCAGGGAGAACTGCCGCAGTGCGGCCTGCGACTCGGCGCTGAGTGTCGCGATCGTGTCGTCGGTCTCCTGCACACGGATCGGGAACTTCCGAGACTCCACATTGGCCCGCGTCGTGCCGGAAGCGCTGTCACTCATGGCGTGAACTCCTGCTCGATTCTGATCACGTAGCCAGTCACTCCAACTTTCGGCTACACCGTATCCGTTATTGGCTCGGGGCACAATACGATGCATCGAAGACCTCCCGCTGCCGCGGGTGGATCGCCGAAACGAGAGCGTGAAAGCGATGGGGTGTATTTGATGTCCGACGCACCGATCCGGGGGCGTGCCGCCACCCCCTCACGCCGGGCCACCGCTATGGGGCGGCCGAAGATGCCCCTCGAACGCATCGTCCTTGGCGCGGTAGAACTCGTCGACGCCCACGGCGCCGACGCGCTGACCCTGCGCGCTCTCGCCCAACAACTCGGGTCCAGCACGGCGACGCTCTATCGTCACGTGGACAGCCGCGCCGAACTCGTCGGACATGTGGTCGACCATCTCATCGGCGAGATCGACCTCGACAGAGAAGGACTCGAGAAGCTCGACTGGTCTTGCGCATGCGAACGACTGGCGACCGCCTTCTTCGACGTCGTCCGCCGCCATCCCAATGCTGCGCCACTGCTCATCGAGTCGATCCCCACGGGCCCGCACGCGATGGCCTTTCGGGAGCTCACCCTCTCGATCCTGCTCACCGCCGGGTTTCCTGTCGAGATCGCGTTACGGTTGGCGATCTCCCTGGCCCGCTTCACCATCGGGTTCGCCATGCAGGTCCCCGCCATCGAACCGACAAAGGAGTCGGATGATGCCGCGGCGGTGGATCGCGTCAAAGACGCCGACCCCCGCCTGTACCCCTCGATCAGACGGACAGCGAACGCCTTCCCGATCCCGCTCGAAGACGAGTTCCACGTCGGCTTGGACCTGCTGCTCCGCGGTATGCGGGACTACATCACAGAGACATCGGTGCCGACATCGAGCGCCCCTGAAGCCTGAGGCGGTCGGGCAGCGCAGCCACCGGAGAGCTTCAGTCACCTCGATCCCGAGAAGCGCGGCTGCGATAGCGATCGACCACCAAATCAAGCTCCAATCGGGCGAACGGACCCAGACATCCCATGGGGCCGATTTCCGTGCCGACCTGACGGTGCGGGGCACGGCGATATAGTGGCAACTGGTGTGATCCGCATCACACAACGGGCCGAGGGGGCGGTCCGCAGCACGACGCCGGGAGGAACGCCATGCCCTTCTACCGCCAGGTCGGCCAGGTGCCACCGAAGCGCCATACGCAGTTCCGCGCGCCAGGCGGCGACCTCTACCGCGAGGAACTCATGGGCGAGGAGGGGTTCTCCTCCGACTCCGCGCTGCTGTACCACGTCGGTACCCCCTCGGCGATCGTCGACTCGACGGCATGGGAACTCCCGGACCAATCCCTGACGCCCAATCACCCCCTCCGGTCGCGGCACCTCAGACTCCACGAACTGGCGCGGAACCCAGGGGACGCGGACCCCGTCACCGGTCGACGCCTCGTACTCGGCAACGACGACGTCCGGATCTCCTACGTCGCGGCGCAGCAGGATTCGCCCCTGTACCGGAACGCCGTCGGCGACGAGTGCGTCTTCGTCGAGTCCGGATCCGCCACCGTCGAGACCGTGTTCGGGGCGCTCGGCGCCCGCCGCGGCGACTACGTCCTGCTCCCGCGTGGCACCACCCATCGGTGGCTGCCGAACCCGGGCGAACCCTTGCGCGCGTACGCGATCGAATCGAGCAGCCACATCGGGCCGGTCCACCGGTACCTGTCGCGGTTCGGACAGCTGCTCGAGCACGCGCCCTACTGCGAGCGCGATCTGCACGCGCCGACCGAGCCGCTGCTGCGCGACGGCACCGACGTCGAGGTACTGGTCAAACACCGCGGCAACACCGGGCTCGTCGGCACCCGCCTGGTCTGTCCCACCCACCCGTTCGACGTGGTCGGGTGGGACGGTTGCCTCTACCCGTACACCTTCAACGTCGCCGACTTCGAACCGATCACCGGCCGCGTGCACCAGCCCCCGCCCGCACATCAGGTGTTCGAGGGCGGGGGATTCGTGATCTGTAACTTCGTGCCACGCAAGGTCGACTACCACCCGCTCGCCATCCCGGTGCCGTACTACCACTCCAACGTCGACTCCGACGAGGTCATGTTCTACGTCGACGGCGACTACGAGGCGCGCAAGGGCTCGGGCATCGGCCGCGGCTCGATCTCCCTGCACCCCGGCGGCATCGCGCACGGACCGCAGCCGGGGGCGGCCGAGGCCAGCATCGGTGCCGAGTTCTTCGACGAGCTCGCCGTCATGGTCGACACCTTCCGGCCGCTCGCGCTCGGTGAGGGTGGGCTGGCCGTCGAGGATCCCGCCTACGCCTGGTCCTGGTCGGGCCGGGGGCCGTCGTCATGACCGCCCTGCTCGCGCACCTGGTCGACGACGCCGGCCTGTTCGAACCCGCCGGGCTCGACATGGCGGCGGCGGTGACACGCCACCGCCGCGACATCGCCTCAGGCCAACCGATGCTCACCCACCGGTTCCTGTGCCCCGCGTCCCGGATACCCGAACTGCTCGGCCACCTCGACGCCGACGACCGGTTCGCGGTGCTGGTCACCGCGGACGTGCCTGCGCTCGCGGATGCCCTTGCGGCACTGCACCACTCCCCCGGGGCCGAGCTGGTCGGCATCGAGTCGACGCTCACGGCTGGACCCGGCCAACTGGCCACGCTGATCGACGCCGCGGGAGGCGCGCACGCGGCGGTACCCCTGTTCGTCGAGCCGGCGACCTTCGCCGACGCCGCCGGGGTGATCTCCGCGCTTGCCGAGCGCCGGGCCGGAGACGGGGCGCCGCTCGGGGTGAAGCTGCGGTGCGGCGGGACCGGCGCCGACCTGTTCCCGACGCCTGCCGCCCTGGCCGCCGCGCTGGTCGAGGCCGCAGCCGCGGGGGTACCAGCCAAGGCCACCGCCGGGCTGCACCACGCGATCCGGCAGACCGACCCGGCGACCGGCCTCACCCAGCACGGGTTCCTCAATCTGGTGCTGGCCGCAGACACCGCGCGATCCGGATCGGCCGCGGAGACCGCCGCGGTGCTGGCCGACGAGGACAGGGACCGGCTGCGCTCGACCGCCCGCGCGCTGCACGACCCGGTGCCCGCGCGGGAGGTGCTGACCTGTTTCGGGTCGTGCGACACCGAGACCCCGATGCTCGAGGCGGTCCGGCTCGGCCTTGCGCCCACCCGATCGGGCGGCGGTCCTGCCACCTTCGGACTGGGAGGGGCCAGGGAATGACCAACTCGACTTACCACCTCCCCTACGGCGTGTTCTCCACCGGCGCCTTGCACCGGCACATCGGCGTCGCGTTCGGGGACCAGGTGCTCGATCTCACCTCCGTCGTCGACGAGGCCGCGCTGCGGTCGACCACCCTCAACGCCTTCCTCGCCCTCGGCCGCGTGCGCTGGGCGGAGGTACGCGCCGAGATCACCGAACTGCTGACCAGCCCGGCACACCGAGACCGGGTGCGGCCGTATCTGCACCCGCTGACCGAGGCGCACATGCACCTGCCGTTCGGCGTCGCGGACTACGTGGACTTCTACGCATCCGAGCAGCACGCCACCAACCTGGGCCGGATGTTCCGTCCCGGCGAGCCGCCGCTGCCGCCGAACTGGAAGCACCTGCCGATCGGCTATCACGGCCGCGCGGGCACCGTCGTGCCGTCGGGCACCGCCATCGTGCGGCCCACCGGTCAGCGCAAGGCCCTCGGCGATGCGTCGCCCACCGACGGTCCGACCCGCAGGCTCGACATCGAGGTCGAGCTCGGATTCGTGGTCGGCACCCCGAGCGATCCCGGAACCTGCGTCCGCACAGCTGATTTCGCCGATCACGTCTTCGGTGTCGTCCTGCTCAACGACTGGTCCGCCCGCGACCTGCAGTCCTGGGAGTACGTACCGCTCGGCCCCTTCCTCGGCAAGTCCTTCGCCACCTCGATCTCACCGTGGGTGGTGCCCCTGGCCGCGCTGGAGGCGGCCCGGCTGCCCCTCGTCGCACAAGACCCCGAGCCGCTCGCGTACCTGCGGGGCACCGAGAACTGGGGCCTGGACATCGATTTCGAGGTCGAACTGAACGGGCAGGTCGTATCCCGGCCGCCCTACCGCGGGATGTACTGGTCCCCCGCGCAGATGTTGGCGCACCTGACCTCCAATGGCGCCCGCCTACGCACCGGCGACCTGTTCGCCTCGGGGACCGTCTCCGGGCCCGGCCGCGACCAGGTCGGCTCGCTGATCGAGCTGACCGATGCCGGCCGGGAACCGATCACCCTTGCCGACGGCAGTACGCGCGCCTTCCTCGAGGACGGCGACGTGGTGACCATCGCGGCCACCGCGCCCTCCCCCTCCGGCGGACGATTCAGGCTCGGCGAGGTGACCGGGACGATCCTGCCCGCGGTGCCGCGCTCGAAATGAACCGCTACCGGCCGGCCTCGACTCGCTGACCGACGGTGTGTTGCACGACGACGGTCGGGTTCCAGGGCACGATCCCGTCGACCGAGCCCTGGAGTTCCTCGATCGAGGGCAGGTCGGCCGGGCTCGTGACGTCGACGAGGACGGTGTCCGACTGGACCGTGACCGTGCCGACCTCAGCGGACGGGGTCCCGCCGAGCCACTGCTCCGTCGCATCGCGAACCTGGCTCGCCCAGAGACTCGAGAGCGAATTGAGCACCATCGGGATGGCCACGACGACGGACGCCGCGGCAATGGCGAGATAGGCGCGGGTGCGCCGAGCCGTATCGGGGGTTTCGGCCGCATCACGCGCGTAGCCCGCGAGCATGAGGACCATCGTGCAGGCGGTGACGAGGGCGAGCATGTTCGAGAGGAACAGCACCAGCGCCCCGACGGCGAGGGACGGCGCACCCGACCCGAGGCAGACGCCGACGACCCCCAGCGGCGGTACGAGCGAGATGGCGATCGCCACGCCGGGAAGCACGTCACCGACATCGCGGCGGGCGATGGCGATCGATCCGGCGAACCCGGTCGCGATCGCGGCCAGCAGATCCATCAGCGTCGGCGAGGTGCGTCCGGTCACCTGTGAATTGGTCAGCACGTTGGTGGGATTCGGGAGAAGCTGTGCGATCAGCGCACCGAGTGCGACCACGGCGATGGCACTGACGAGGACGTAGAACAGGCTTCGGCCCACTGCCCCTGCCCGCCCGGTGACGATGCCGAGCCCGATGCCCAGGATCGGCGTCGAGAGCGGCGCCACGATCATCGCTCCGATGACGGTGGCGGTGGAGTCGCTGATCACACCGGCGACGGCGATCGTCGCCGACAGCAGCAACATCAGCCAGTAGGCCGACCGTTTGGCGGTGACATCACCGACCTCGAGGTCCAGGCGATCGCCGAGCTCGTCGAGGGTGCGGCGTTGGTTGTCCGGTATCAGCGTGATCATCGTCGTCCTCGCGCGTTCGGCATCTCGACCCTGACCTGGCCAGGTCAGCATAGGGCCGAGGCAACCCTCTCGGGCCCAACGCCGACCCGCGCCGTGACGCCCACGCACGACCGCCACCGCTGCGCTACCGTCGGAACCATGGCCACCACAGCGGACCACCTGCGGACCACACTCGACGGGCAGTGGCGGGAGGTGCGCGAGAAGGTCCGGGTGGACCTGACCCGCGAGGAATTCGCCCCGCATTTCACCCCCGACCTCCAGGCCGCCAGGGCCAAGGCGCTCGAGCAGATGCGGATTCTCGCCGAGTCCGGCTACGCGGCCAACGGTTTCGCCGCCGCGCACGGCGGTACCGGCGATGTGGGCGCCGCGGTGACCAGCATCGAGATGCTCGCCATGTCGGATCTCTCGCTCATGGTCAAGGCGGGCGTCCAATGGGGCCTGTTCGGCGGCGCCATCGAGAACCTCGGCACCGCACGCCATCACGCGGCATACGTCAAGCCGCTGATCGACCTCGACCTGCTCGGCTGCTTCGCCATGACCGAGACCGGCCACGGCAGCGACGTCCAGGCACTGGAGACCACCGCGAGCTACGACCCGGACACGCAGGAATTCGTGATCGACTCCCCGACCCCGTCCTCCCGCAAGGACTACATCGGCGGTGCGGCCCAGCACGCCCGGATGGCGGCGGTGTTCGCCCAGTTGATCACCGCGGCACCGGGCGAGGAGGCGACGTCGCGGGGCGTGCACTGCTTCGTGGTACCGATCCGCGGCGAGGACGGTGCCGACCTGCCTGGCGTCACCACCTCCGACTGCGGCCACAAGGGCGGCCTGCCCGGGGTCGACAACGGCCGGATCGTCTTCGACCAGGTGCGGGTGCCGCGGGAGAACCTGCTCAACAGGTACGCCGACGTCGAGGAGGACGGGACGTACTCCTCCCCGATCGAGAACCCGAACCGGCGCTTCTTCACCATGGTGGGCACCCTGATCCGCGGCCGCGTCACCGTCGGCGGCGCGGCGGGCGCCGCCGCCCGGGTGGCGCTGAGCATCGCGACCCGATACGCGTTGCAGCGCAGGCAGTTCGACAAGCCACCGAGTCAATCGACCCTCGCTTCGCTCGCCCCGGCGAACGACGAGGTCCTCATCATGGACTATCTGGTGCACCAGCGCCGGCTGCTGCCGCTGATCGCGAAGTCCTATGCCCTGCACTTCGCGCAGAACCAGCTGGTGACCAGGCTGCACGACATCCAGACCGCGGACGAGGTGGACCCGCAGGAGCAGCGCGAGCTGGAGGCAAGGGCCGCCGGGCTCAAGGTCGCCAACACCTGGCACGCCACCCGGGCGATCCAGGAATGCCGCGAGGCCTGTGGCGGCGCCGGATATCTCACCGAGAACCGGCTTGTCGCGCTCAAGGCCGACACCGACGTGTTCACCACCTTCGAGGGCGACAACCACGTGCTGACCCAGCTCGTCGCGAAGGAGCTGCTCACCGCGTATGCCGAGGAGGTCCGCGGCATGAGTCCCGTCGAGTGGATGCGCTTCGCTGCCACCACCGTCTCCGATGTGGTCAAGAAGCGCACCGCCGCCCAGCAGATCATCCAGACCATCCTCGACACCCGGCAGGACAACGAGGAGGACGGCAGCCTGTTCAACCGGGGCACGCAGCTGACGATGTTCTCCGACCGCGAGGAGTACCTGCTGTCCACGGCCGCCCGCCGGCTGCAGGGCGCGCAGAAGCGCGAGGACGACCCCTTCGATGCCTTCAACTCCGTGCAGGACCACGTGCTGTGGGCGGCCGAGGCGCACATCGACCGGGTGGTGCTCGAGGCGTTCGTCGCCGGCATCGACTCATGCGAGGACGAGGCTTCCGCTGACCTGCTCGGCGACCTGTGCGATCTGTACGCGCTCACGCTGATCGAGGAGGACAAGGCCTGGTTCATGGAGCACCGGCACCTGTCCGTCGAGCGCGCGAAGGCGGTGACCCGCGGCGTCAACGAACGCTGTCGCACGCTGCGCCCGCACGCCCTGACCCTGATCGAGGGGTTCGCGGTGCCGGAATCAACGCTCGGCGCGGCGATGCTGGGCGGCTGATCGGGGGCCCGGCAACGGCGGCCCGTCACGGACACAGGGTCGTCAGCTCGCCACCGATCGATGCGGTCACGCAGCCCGGCGCTGCGCCTCCGAGGTCGGCGTCATCGAACGCGCGATCGCCGAAGTTCGCCGTCACCACGAGCTTTCCGTCGCCGAACGTGGTGCGCTGGACCGTGCGGTCCTCGGTCAGCCAGCGGAAGTCGGTCATCGGCTCGGTCCCGGCTGCCTCCTGGATGGTGGTGAAGAACTTCTGCATGGTTGCCATCCTCGGACCCTCTTCCTCGATGGTCTGCGCATTCAGGGCGTAGTTCAACGGGGTGTTGTAGAGCATCGCGAGCAAAGCGCGGGTGATCTGCAGGGATGGCAGCTTGTTGAAGGACAGCTCCCAACGATCCGTGCTGACCACCGAATCGTGCAGCACCGTCTCGTACAGCGGCACACGGTACTTCGGGTCGAACATCCCGGTGCGCAGCTTCTCGGGCAGCTCGACCGGCTTGAAGAAGGTGGCCGGTCCGTTCTTCCCCCAGTACGCGCCCCACGTCGCCTTGTCCCGTTCCAACTTCCAGAGGTCGTTCATCACCGGCGTGCTCGAGCCGTGGCTGAAGGACACGACACCGTTGGCCCACGACCCGACCGTCTCCGAGCCCAGCACCAGGTCCTCGCCGATCGCCCCCATCCGATCGAGGCGGTTCTGCCGGTCCCCGAACTGGGTCATGGGGTGGTCGGGGCTGTGGTCGTCGAAGACCTCGCCGGTCGCATCGACATCGAGGAAGTAGCTGTTCGAGCCGTTGTCCACCTTCGCGGCGACCCGGTTCGCCAGCAGATCCGGGTGCGCCGCCAGCGCCTGCGAGCTCAGGTAGCAACCCCGGCCGCCGAATCCACCTTCCCGCTCGCCGTTCTCGTCGACGACGCAGTCCCCCGGCCACACCCCGTCTGGCCACCGGGAGGACGGATTGTCGACCTCACCCGACGGGTCCTGCGCGTTACCGAAGGTGTCGTACGGTCCGACGAGATAGCCTGCGTCCGTTGCGGTCTCGACGGCCTCTCGGGTCATCGGCTGCTCGTCCGAGTCGTAGCCCAGCCACATTCTCGAGATGCCCAGCTCCTGCAGTCGGCGCATCGAATCGGGGGTGCGCCCGTCGCCCCACAGGTAGGCGTGGAAGGCACCGACGAGCTTCTCGGTGTCCGGGTTCGCGGCGATCTTCTCCTCCAGGGTGCTCAGCTTGCCCTGCTGCTGCAGCAGCGCACGGTAGTCCTTGGCGGCGGCCACCGGCGACCCGTCGGTGACCGACAGTGCCACGGTGTACGTATCGGTGCCCCTGGCCTCACTGAACTCGTGCACGGAGGTCGTGCGTAGCCGGCCGTCGACGGAGCTGAACCCCAGCGTGGTGCCGATGTCGGTCGGCACCAGGTAGCTCGCACCGAGGGCACCGGCGCTGTATCCCCAGAACGGCATGGTCAGCTCCTGCAGCCGCTGGCCCTCGTCTCCCACGAGACCCGTGTCGGGGTCGTTCCAGAAGGCATCGTCGACCGGGATGCTCAGTCCCTCGCCCTGCGGCAACTGCAGATCCCGCGCACCGGCGCCGGTGACCGGCCATGCCAGCTCCTGATCGCCGCTGCCGGTGATGTCGACGACGAGCCGACCGTCGCGCGCGGAGGCCGTGACCTCGAGACCGCGTTCCGGATACGACCAGTGCGCGCGGGAGGCGTCCACCGAGATCTCCCCCGGTGCGCCCAGGTCCGTTTCCACCGCAGCGGACAGCTCGACGGGGCCCCGGACTGTCAGGTCGTTCACGTCGACCCGCGCCTCGCCGCCGTCGATCGGCACGATCACCGTGTTCCCGTCCACACGGATAGCCGAATCCGACTGCCCTGCGGAACATCCCGTTGCCGCGAGCGCCAGCGCCACGGCGGCAACCGTTGCCGTGGCGACAGCTCGAGTCGATGTCAGTGCTCTCATGACCAGCGAAGGTAGGCGCCGAACGTTAGAGGAAGATCAGAGCAGCGCGCCGATCCGCAGGCTCACCGGGAGGGTGGCAGCCGCACCGTGAAGAGCGCACCGCCGCCGGGTGCGTTCGCCGCGGTGATGACCGCCCCGTGCGCTCGGGCGATCTGCTGCGCCATGGCGAGACCGAGCCCGGACCCCGCGGTGCCCCGCGAGCGCGCCGATCGGTAGAAGCGCTCGAAGACCAGGCCCAGGTCCGCCTCGTCGATTCCGGAGCCGTGATCGCGCACCGTGAGGACGCCGTCCGCAAGGGCGATGTCGACCGCACCGCCTGCCGGGCTGAACTTGGCCGCGTTGTCGACCAGGTTCGAGACGAGCTTCGCCAGCCGTGCGCGGGTCCCGTGCACGGTGTGCGCGCCGACCGAGACCCGGAAGTCGATCTCCGGCCAGTGCGCGCGGGCGGCCTCGACCACCTCCGTCACGACGTCGCCGAAGGCAACGTCCTCGGTCGCGATGTCCGGTTCGGATCCCTGCGCGAGATCGACGATGTCGTCGATCAGCGTGCGCATGTCGGCGGTGCTGCGCGCCAGCGCAGCGCGCACCCTGGTCCGCTGCACCTCGGTCAACCCGTCGCCTCGCGCCAGCAACTCGGCGTTCGCGATGATCCCCGTCAACGGTGTCCGCAGCTCGTGCGAGGCGTCGGAGACGAGCTGACGCTGGGCGCGGAGGGAGTCGTCGAGGGCGCGCAGCATGGTGTTCATCGATTCGCCGAGTCTCGCCAGCTCGTCGGACCCGTCCACGACGATCTCCCGGCTCGGATCGCGTTCCTTCGCGACCAACTGCGCCTCCCGGGAGAGCCGGGTGACCGGGCGCAGCGTGTAGCGCGCCACCGCGTAGCCGAGTGCGGCGCTGATCACGATGCCTGCGCCGCACAGCAGCGCGAGAAATCGGGCGATCCGGTCCAGCGCCCGGAATTGCTGATCGGCGCGGACAGCGACCAGAAGGGCACCGCCGTCCAGCAGCGGGGTCACGTACATCCGACCGGGAAGGCCCGCGAGATCGATGTTCGTCAGGAAGGGATCCGACTCGCCTCTGATGACCGCGTCCACGCCCTCCGGTTCCGGCAGCACGACGGGCCGCTCGTCCACGGTGTCGAGCACCTCGAAGCACGCGGGTGAGGCGAGGGTCGCGCATTCGGTCCCGTCACCCAGGTCCTTGCCCGCGTGCAGTTGCAGCTGCAGCGCGGTCGCCTCCCGGATCAGCCCGAGGTCCAGGCTCCTGTACACCTCACGAGAAGAGATCCAGTAGGCCCCCGCCGCACAGGCGAGCACCACCGCAGCGACGGCGACCGACGTGACGATCGCCATGCGCGTCCTGATGGGCAGGCGGCCCCGCGTCACGGCGGCGCCAACCGATAGCCGAGTCCGCGGACTGTGTGGATGATGCGCGGCTCACCGCCCGACTCCAGCTTCGTGCGGAGGTAGCTGACGTAGACGGCGAGCGAATTGGACTGGGATCCGAAGTCGTGCCCCCAGACCCGATCGGTGATGACCTCCCGCGTCAGCGTCTGACCGGCATTGGCCATCAACAGCTCGAGCAGCGCGAACTCGGTCTGCGTGAAGTCGATGCTCCGACCCGAGCGGACGCCGCGACGGGCCTCCGGGTCGATCGTGAGGTCCCCGAATTCCACGGCAGGCTCGGGGGGCGCCGCTCGGCGCAGCAGCGCCCGCACCCGGGCCGCGAGTTCATCGATGTCGAAGGGCTTCGGCAGGTAGTCGTCCGCGCCCGCGTCGAGCCCGGCGATCCTGTCGCCCACCTCGGAGCGGGCCGTCAGCACCAGGATCGGGATCCGATCACCCCGCGCGCGCAGCAACCGGCACACCGACAGACCGTCGATTCCCGGCATCGTCACGTCGAGCACCATCGCATCGAAGGCGTCCTGCCCGAGCGCGGCCAGCGCGGCGCTCCCGTCGCCGACCGACCGCACCTCGTGTCCATCGAGTTCGAGCGCGGTCACGACGGCCTCGCGGACCGAGGGATCGTCGTCGACGACAAGAATCATCACCCCATCGTGCCCGACATCGGTCCGCCCCGGCCACGACTGTCTCCGGTCGACCTCAGAGGAGGTGGTGGTCGTGCCTGCTCACCCGCCGGGTCCGCAACCAGTACTGCCACGAGAATCCCGGCCACACAGAGTGGTTGATTCCGTTGGCGTCGACGTACCAGCTCGAGCACCCACCCGTGCTCCAGACCGCGGTGGCCAGTCGCGCGTGCAGGTCGTCGTGGAAGGCGGCCTGCGCGTCCGCGCGGACCTCGAGGGCGCTCGCCCGCTCGCGATCGACCAGTTCCATCGCCCGCAGCGCGTACCGCACCTGCGACTCGATCATGAACACGACCGAGTTGTGCCCCAGCCCGGTGTTGGGCCCGGTGAGGAAGAACGCGTTGGGCAGGCCCGAGACCGAGATGCCGAGGTGGGTCCGGATCCCGTCCCGCATCCACCGCTCCTGCAGGGTGACCCCGTCGCGACCCGCGAGCGGCAGTCGGGCCAGCGAGCCTGCGACCCGGAAGCCGGTCGCGTACACGATGACATCGGCCGCGCGCTCGGTCCCGTCCGCGGTGACGATGCCGTCGGGCGTGATCTCAGCGATCCGGTCCACGATCAGCTCCGCGCCCGGCCGGGTCAGCGCCGGGAAGTAGCTGTCGGAGCGCAGAATCCGCTTGCAGCCGATCCGGTAGCCGGGGGTGAGCTTCGCCCGCAGGGCGGGGTCATGGACCTGCCGCCGGAGGTGCCGCCTCGCCCGCCACTCCATCGGTCGGGTCAGGGCGGGGTGCCCGTTGAGGCCCACGGCCAGGAGTTCGGCGTTCCAGTAGGTCAGGCCCCGGACGAGTCTGCGGAGCACCGGCACCCGACCGATCGCGCGCGCGACCCGCCCGGCCTCCCGGCGCGGCAACACCCAGGGCGGCGTGCGCTGATACAACTGGACCGAGCCGGCAACGGCCGCGATCTCGGGCACCATCTGGATCGCGCTCGCGCCGGTTCCGATGACCGCGACCCGCTTGCCGGTGAGGTCGACCCCGTGGTCCCATCGCGCCGAATGAAACGCGACGCCGCCGAAGGACGCGGCACCGGGCGTCTTCGGCACCTTGGGCAGATGGAGGGCTCCGGTACCGACCACCAGGTACTGCGCCACGAACTCCCGGCCGGTGGTGGTGAACAGGTGCCACCGCCCGTCGGCCTCGTCCCAGTGACCGCGCTCGACCTCCACGCCGAATTCGATCTTGTGCAGGAGGCCGTACTCGACGCTCACCTTGCGCAGGTAGCGGAGGATCTCCGGCTGCGATGCCCGGACACCGCCCCAGGCCTGCTGCGCGAAGGAGTACGAGTAGAGGGCGGATGGCACGTCGCACTCGCAACCGGGGTACGTGTTCTCCCGCCAGGTGCCGCCGACGTCCTCGGCCTTCTCGAGCACGATGAAGTCGTCATGACCCGCTCGGGTCAGGCCTGCCGCCATGCCGAGCCCGGCGAAACCCGCCCCGATCACCACCACCCGGGTATGCCGGACCTCGCCGCGACCTGTCCCTGCCTGCTTCACCGATCTCCCTGCCCTCACGCCAACTTGAACAGTGTTCAAGTTGGCGTGGGGTTCGCGCAAATCGGCGGGCTTGGCGTCAGCGGAATCGTCGCAACCGCAGGCTGTTCCCAACCACGAACACCGAGGACAGCGCCATCGCCGCGCCTGCGATCATCGGGTTCAGCAGGCCGAGCGCGGCCAACGGGATGGCCGCGACGTTGTAGGCGAACGCCCAGAACAGGTTCGCCCTGATGGTGCCGAGGGTGGCCCGCGAGAGCCTGATCGCCTGCGGCACCGAACGCAGGTCGCCGCGCACCAGGGTCAGGTCGCTCGCCTCGATCGCGGCGTCCGTGCCGGTCCCCATCGCCAACCCGACGTCCGCGGTGGCGAGCGCCGCCGCGTCGTTCACCCCGTCGCCGACCATGGCGACGACGGCGCCCTCCCGCTGCAGGCCCACCACGTGCGCGACCTTGTCGGCGGGCAGGACCTCCGCGATCACCCGGTCGATGCCGACGCTCCGCGCCACCGCGTGCCCGACCTCGGCACGATCGCCGGTCAACAGCACAGGGGTCATGCCGAGCGCCACGATCTGCGCGACCGCCTCCGCGCTGGTGGGCTTGACGGCGTCGGCGACCGTGATGGCGCCGCGGATCGCGCCGTCCCAGGCCACCGCGACGGTGGTGCGTCCGGCCGCGAACGCCTGCCGCAGCTCAGCGGGGATCGGGCCGTCCGGCCGCCCGACGCTGACCCGGACCCCGTCGACCCGCCCGACGACGCCGATGCCGGGGCGGTTCTCGAACTCCGTCACCGACGGCGCGGGTCCGCCCGCGAGCGCGATCGCCCGGGCCACCGGATGTTCCGACGCGCCCTCCACCGCGGCCGCCAGCGCCAGCACGCGGTCGGGGCTCTCGCCCCGCGCCGCGACCACCGCGTCGAGCCTCATCCGGCCCGTGGTGACGGTGCCGGTCTTGTCCAGCACGACGGTGTCGATCCGCTTGGTCTGCTCGAGCACCTCGGGGCCCCTGATCAGGATGCCGAGCTGGGCGCCGCGACCGGTGCCCACCAGAAGCGCCGTCGGCGTGGCCAATCCGAGCGCACACGGGCAGGCCACGATGAGTACCGCGACCGCGGCGGTGAAGGCCTCCGTCGCGGCGTGCCCGGTGACCAGCCAGCCTGCCAGCGTCGCCGCCGCGATGACCAGCACCACCGGGACGAACACCGCCGACACCCGGTCCGCGAGCCGCGCCACCGCGGCCTTGCCGTTCTGCGCCTCGGTGACGAGCGCGGCGATGTGGGCCAGCTGGGTGTCGGCGCCGACCCGCTCGGCCCGCACCACGAGCCGCCCGTCGGTGTTCACGGTGCCGCCGACGACGGCGTCGCCGCCGGCCACCTCGACCGGCACCGACTCGCCGGTGACCATCGACGCGTCCACGGCAGCGTTGCCCTCGAGCACCCGTCCGTCGGTGGCGACCTTCTCCCCCGGCCGCACCACGAATCGGTCCCCGACCCGCAACTCGCTCACCGGGATCCGCCGCTCGGCGTCGTCCCGCAGCACCGCCACGTCCTTGGCGCCGACCTCGATCAGCGCCCGCAGTGCGGCGCCCGCGCGGCGTTTGGCCCGCGACTCCGCGTACCGGCCCGCGAGCAGGAAGACAGTGACCGCGGCGGAGACCTCGAGATAGATCTGTCCCGACGGATCGTGCGCGCCCAACCGCAGCGTGAACTCGTGGGTCATCCCAATGTGCCCCGCGGTGCCGAACACCAACGCCCACACCGACCATCCGTACGCGGCGAGCGTGCCGAGCGAGACGAGCGTGTCCATCGTCGAGCTGCCGTGCCGGGCGTTCGTCAGCGCCGCCCGATGGAACGGATAGCCACCCCAGAACACCACCAGGGTGGTCAGCGCCAGCGCCACCCATTGCCAGTAGTCGAACTGCAGCGCCGGGATCATCGACAGCGCGACGACCGGGACGGCGGCCAGCGCCGAGATCGCCAGGCGCCTGCCGAGGTGATCCGGCGTCGGTTCGCCTGTCCCGGCAGCGGCGGGGCCCGCCGGCATCGACACGGCCGCGGAGTAGCCCGCCGACTCGACCGCGGACACCAGCTCGGCGGGCTGCACGCCCGCCGGATAGCGCACGTGGGCCCGCTCGGTGGCGAAATTGACGGTGGCCCGGACGCCGTCGATCTTGGCCAGCTTGCGCTCGATCCGATTCGCGCAGGAGGCGCACGTCATCCCGCCGAGATCGAGGTCGAGCTCCCGCTCCGCGACGCCGACGGCGTCCAGCGCGTCACGGCCAGCGGGGGCGGTCATGACGCCAGCTCGTAGCCCGCCTCTTCGACCGCCTCGGCGACGGCCCGCGGGTCGAGCTCGGACTCACTGGTCACGCGGACCGCCCCGGTGGCCAGGTCGACGAGCACCTCGGTGACACCGGCGATGGCGCCGACCTCCTCGGTGACCGAGGCGACACAATGCTCGCAGGTTATGCCCGTGACCGTGTAGGTGGTCTGCATCAGCGCTCCCCTAGGACCGGACGAGGCGGGCGATCGCGTCCGAGGCCTCTTTGACCTTGGCGTCGGCCTCCGGGCCGCCCTTCTTGGCCGCTTCGACGACGCAGCCCGCGAGGTGCGCGTCCATCAGTTTGAGCGAGACCGACTGCAACGCCTTGGTCGCCGCGGACACCTGGGTCAGGATGTCGATGCAGTACCGGTCGTCGTCGACCATCCGCGAGATGCCCGCGACCTGTCCCTCGATGCGGCGCAGCCGCTTGAGGAGGTCGTCCTTCTCCGGGGAGTATCCGTTCATGCCCCTACCATACCCCCCGTGGGTACTAGTCGCCAGGGAGGGCCGCTGTTCGACCGGTCACTGCGGACCGCCGCGGTCCCGCCTCCTGACCACGTCGATCACCAACAACCCGGCCGCGATCACCAGCACGGTCGCCGCTCCGATCCAGGTGCCCGAGTAGTGCGTGCCGGTGAACGCGGGCGCGCCCTCCATCGCGGGTGCGAAGTCCGAGGTCTGCACGCCCCGGTTCCAGCACCAGACCGCGGCCGCGGTCGCGAGCACCGCCAGGCCCAGCTCCACGATCCGCGTCATCCGTTCGCTCACCGCTCACCGTCCTCCGCCTCGTCCACCACCAGCTGCTCCAGTTCGGTGCGCAGCCCGTCACCGTCCCGCGCCCACGCCCGCACCACCGCGCCGTCCCGCAGCCGCAGGCCGATCGCGGTACGGCGTCGCGGCACCCCGGACAGCTCGCCGAGAGACGGGGCGCTCTCCCACGGCTCCAGATCCTCGGCGAACGGATCCGCCTCGGGCAGGACCTCGACGATATCGGCCACCTCGAGCGTCTCGGCGCCGTTGCGCAACACCGCAGGGGTGAGCAGCACGCTCGCGTGCCGCCGGGCCGCCACCACCTGAAGGGAGACCAGCCCCGCGAGCAGCACGGAGAACAGCATCAACCCGAGCCAGTGCACACCCGAACCGATGATCGCCTCCACGACCAGCACGACCAGGCACAGCGCCGGGCCGAGCGCGACCAGCCACCACCGTCCGCCCGGTTCCTCGAACAGGATCCGCTCGGCCGCGTCACTCACAGGCAAACCACTCCGCCGAGGACCTCAGATAGACGAGCACGCTCGCCACCAGCGCGAGCACGGAGACCAGCAGCGTCGGCACCTGACCGAGACCGGTCGCCAGCAGCCCGAGCTGCAGCACGAAGAACACCACCGACAGCGCGACGACCGCCCGCCGAAAACGCGGATCCCCTGCCCTGGTCGGCCCCGCCATCAGCCCGACGCCGAGCCCGGTGAGCAGCGAGACTGCGCCGGAGCCACGCAGCAGCACGATGAACTCGTCCACACTGTCGGGGTTCGCGCCGCGCGCCACCAGTTCCTCGCGTATCGCCGTGCCGGGAGATGTCAGGGCCAACAGCCCGAAGAGCACCAGCAGCGCCGCACAGACCAGCCACAGCCAGTAGGCGACATCGACCGGGCGCGGACGGGCCTGCGCATCACCCACGACGGCTACTGCGCCTTCGGTCCGGGCACGAAGTACCTGTTCGACTCGCTCCGGTGCATCAGGATCACCGCGCCGACGGACAGCACCGCCTGCAGGATGCCCGCCCCGCCCGCGACCATCCCGGCCACGCCGCCACCGGCGCCGAGCCCGAACAGCGCCGGGATCGCGAAGAAGACCATCGTCACGCCGATCATGGTCACCAGCATCCGGGCCCAGTTTCTGCCGCTGCGCATCTTGAACACGAACAGCAGGTACAGGCCGGTCAGCGCGAGCCCGAGCAGCGCGGTGACGCCGAGCCCGACCAGCAGCAGACCCTCGGCCGCCGAGGTGCTGATCTCGACCGTCGGATCCTGGGCGTGCACGTCCTTGATCAGCTGATCGGCGAAGGTCTTCCGATCCGCGGCCACCATCGCGAGGGTGGCGAACAGGTTCACCACACCGAGGGCGGCCACCCCGCACAGCAACTGGAAGGCGGTACCCACGTCGACGGGCGGCGCGGGTCGCGGGGCCTGCGCGACCGGGCCGGTCGGGGGCGCTGGCGGCCAGTGGGCGGTCATGGCACCACCGTAACCATCACAACCGGGCTGCGAACTCGGCGGCCCAGTAGGTCAGCACGATGTCCGCACCCGCGCGACGGATACTGAGCAGCGACTCCAGCACGGCGGCGTCGCGGTCGATCCAGCCGTTCTGCGCGGCGGCGGTGATCATCGAGTACTCCCCCGAGATCTGGTAGGCCGCAACGGGAACCGTGGACATGTCGGCGACCTCCCGCAGCACGTCGAGGTACGACATGGCCGGCTTCACCATCACCATGTCCGCGCCCTCGTCCAGGTCGAGGTCGACCTCGCGCAGCGACTCGCGCCGGTTGGCGGCGTCCTGCTGATAGGTGCGGCGATCCCCGGACAGCGACGACCCGACGGCCTCACGGAAAGGCCCGTAGAAGGCGGATGCGTACTTGGCGGAGTACGCCAGGATGCCCGTGTCCTGGTGGCCCGCGTCGTCGAGACCCTCACGGATCGCGGCGATCTGTCCGTCCATCATTCCGCTCGGCCCGAGCAGGTGCGCCCCGGACTCGGCCTGCGCGACCGCCATGTCGACGTAGCGGGTCAGCGTCGCATCGTTGTCGACCCGGCCGTCCGCCGCGAGCACCCCGCAGTGGCCGTGATCGGTGAACTCGTCGAGGCAGGTGTCGGCCATGATCACGGTGGAGTCGCCGAGTTCGGCGCGGAGCACGCGCAGGGCCCGGTTCAGGATGCCGTCGGGATCGGTCGCACCGGAACCGTTGGCGTCCTTGTCCTCGGTCCTGGGGACGCCGAAGAGCATCAGCCCGCCGACACCCGCCGCGACCGCCTCGGTGGCGGCGCGGGTCAGGGAGTCGAGCGTGTGCTGGAAGACGCCTGGCATCGAACCGATCGCGCGCGGCTCGTCGATGCCGTCCGCGACGAACATCGGCAGCACCAGATGCCGCGGCTCCAGCGAGGTCTCGGCGACAAGTCGACGCAGCGCCGGGGTGGCGCGCAGGCGACGGGGACGTTCGGCGGGAAAGATGGATGCCCTCCTTCGTCGGCTGTGAGCGGTTGGCGAGTGCCTGGACTCGTCAACCGCTCACGGGCGCGTCAGCGCCTACGGGACTTCTTGCGCGGGGGCGGCAGCGCACCCTCGGCACGCAGCCGGGCGGCGTGCTCGGCGAGCGCCTCCACCAGCGGCCCGACCTGAGCGGTCTCGGGCTGCACATCGACCCGGAGGCCGAACTCGATCGCGGTCTCCGCGGTCTTCGGCCCGATGCACGCCACCAGCGTGCGGGCGTGCGGCTTGCCTGCGATGCCGACCAGGTTGCGCACGGTCGAGGACGAGGTGAAGCAGACCGCGTCGAACCCACCGGTCTTGATCATCTCGCGGGTCTCGGCCGGCGGCGGCGCCGCCCGGACGGTGCGGTAGGCCGTGACGTCGTCGATCTCCCAGCCGCGCTGGCGCAGGCCCTCGGCCAGGGTCTCGGTGGCGATGTCGGCGCGGGGCAGCAGCACCCGGTTGACCGGATCGAACACGTCGTCGTACGGCGCGAACTCGGCCAGCAGACCCTCGCTGGACTGCTCACCGGACGGCACCAGCTCGGGGTTGATACCGAACGAGCGCACCTTTTCCGCGGTGGCCTCGCCGACGCAGGCGATCTTCACGCCGGAGAACGCGCGGGCGTCGAGCCCGAACTCCTCGAACTTCTCCCAGACCGCGCGCACCGCGTTGGTGGAGGTGAACACCACCCATTGGTAGCGGCCGTCGACCAGGCCCTTGACCGAGCGCTCCATCTGCGCGGGGCTGCGCGGCGGCTCGACCGCGATCGTGGGCACCTCGATGGGGATGGCGCCGTGCGTGACGAGGCGATCGCTCATCTCGCTGGCCTGCTCCTTGGTGCGCGGCACCAGGACGGTCCAGCCGTACAGGGCGCGCGACTCCCACCAGGACATCTTGCTGCGCTGGCTGACCACCTTGCCGACGGTCACGATCAGCGAACCGACCAGCTCGGAGCCGGCCTCGTTCAGCGTCGCGAGCGTTGCCTCGACGGTGCGCTGCTGGCAGGTGGTGCCGCGGACGGTGATCGCGGCGGGCGTCTGCGGGGCCAGGCCGTTCTCGACCAGCTCGCTCGCCGTCTCCGCGAGGTGGCCGGCGGTGGCGTGCAGCACCAGCGGGCCCGGCGCCGCGGCCAGCGCGGCCCAGTCGACCTCGCCGCGCACGTCGACCTCGGTGTGACCGGAGCCGAGCGGCATGCCCGCATAGCTCGGGACCGCGGACCCGGCGGGCAGGCCCGGCAGGATCTCGAACTGCACCTGGGTCCGCGCCACCGCGGTGACCTCGGCGATCACCGAATCGGTTGTGAGCGGGTCGCCGGAGACCAGGCGGACCACGTCGTGCCCGTTCTTGGCCTCGGCAACCAGGGTCTTGGCGACCTCGGCAGGCTCGCCGAGCGCGGGGCGCACCTCGAACGGCGGGTTCTCGGGGTCGATCTCCTCGCCCTTGGCGAGCAGTCCGGTGCCGACCAGCGCGGTAACGCCCTTGTCGACGTCGGGGTCCGTGAACGCCAGGGTGGCGGCGGCGAGGACGTCCCGCGCCCGGACGGTGAGCAACGCCGGGTCGCCCGGGCCGGAGCCCACGAACAGGATCCGTCCGGGGGTGTTCTTGCGGACTCGGCTCATCGGTTGTTCTCCAGTGCGTTCATGTGTCGAGCAATGTCAGGGACATGGGAATGGGCGCGCGGTTTCGAGGAGCGCGCCGACGGCAATGGCTCACTCATCGGTTGGGCCGCCCTCCGTCTCGCGTTCGGTTGCAGGGCCCATCAGTGCGCGGGCGCCCAGGTCCAGCAGTTCGCGGGCGACCTCGCGACCGAGTTCCTCGGCGCGGTCCGGCGGTCCGACTATCGAGGCCCGGATCGAATCGGAGCCGTCGAGCGCGGCCGCGCAGCCGCGCACCGACAGCTCGTCGAACACCCGGCCGTCGTCGTCGATGGACTCCACGATCTCCGCGATCGCGCCGACCGGGGCCGTGCATCCGGCCTCGAGCTCGGCCAGCAGCGCGCGCTCCGCCGTGACGGCGGCGCGGGCGCTCGCATCGTCCAGCTCGGCGAGGATGGCGATCAGCGCGGTGTCACCCGCGCGGCATTCGACGGCCAGCGCGCCCTGCGCGGGGGCGGGCAGCATCTGCACCGGCTCCAGCGACTCGGTGATCACGTCGAGCCTGCCGATCCGCGAGAGTCCCGCCCGCGCGACAACGACCGCGTCGAGCTCGCCGTCGGCGACCTTGCCGATCCTGGTGTCGAGGTTGCCGCGCAACGGCTGGATGTCCAGGCCGAGGCCGAGGGCCCGCAGCTGGGCGATACGCCGCGGCGCGGAGGTCCCGACCCGGGAGCCGGCGGGCAGCTCACCGAGCACCATCCCGTCGCGCGCCACCAGCGCATCGCGCGGATCCTCGCGTCCTGGCACGGCGGCGATCACCACGCGCTCGTCGGGCGCGGTGGGCAGGTCCTTGAAGGAGTGCACGGCGATGTCGACGTGTCCGGCGGCGAGCTCCTCGCGCAGCGCGGCGGTGAACACGCCGACGCCGATCTTCTCGACCGGGCCGGAGAACTGGTCGCCCGCGGTCTTGACGATCACCAGCTCGGCGGGGTGGCCTGCGGCGATCAGCGCGTCGCGGACGGTGCCTGCCTGGGTGGTGGCCAGCAGGCTGCCCCTCGTGCCGATGCGCAGGGTGGTCGCGGGGGTCTGCTCCGCAGTGGTGTCCCTGGTGGATGCGGCGGTTGCACTCATGACTGCATCCCCTTCCATACGTCCATCGCCTCGGCCTCGTGGCCTGCCGTGAAATCGTCCGCCAGCTCGACCGCGCGGATCTCCATCGGAGTCGCGACGGCCTCGACGGACCCGGGGGTCAGCTCGAAAAGTTCACGCAGCGCGGCCGCGTAGGAGTCGCCGCCGGGGGCGCTGGCCAGCTGCTTGACCCGGACGGTCGGCGCGTGCAGCAGCTTGTCGACGACGCGGCGCACGGTGCGCGCGACCTCGTCGCGTTGCGGATCCTCGAGCCCTGGCAGGCGCGAGTCCAGCCGCAGCAGCTCTGCTTCCACCACGTCGGCGGCGCGCTGACGGAGGGCGGTCACGGTCGGGGTGACCTCGGCCAGACGCTGTCCGGCCAGGTAGGTGGCGAGCTCGCCTGCGACGATCTCGCGAGCCGCCTCGGTGTCGGCGGCGGCAGCGCCTGCCGCCGGATCGCGCTGCAGGGCAGCCATGTCGAAGATGCTCACGCCGGGCAGTCCGGCGATCGCGGGCTCCACGTCGCGGGGCAGCCCGAGATCGCAGATCACCAGCGGCCGCTGCGCGGAGTCCCGCTTCGCCAGCGCGAGGTGCGCGTCGGCGAGGGTGACCACGGCACCGACCGCGCCGGTACAGGTCACCATCACGTCCGCCTCGGCCAGCGCCGACGGCAGGTCGGCCAGGTCGACGGTCCCGCCGTCCACCCCGGAGGCCCGCACGGTCTCGGCGAGGCGCTCGGCACGTTCCCTGGTGCGGTTGGCGACGATGACGCGTCCGATCCCGGCCCTGGTCAGGTGCGCGACGGACAGCCCGCCCATCGAGCCGGCGCCGACCACGACTGCGGTGCGCCCGGCGAGCCCGGCACCGAGCAGGTCCGCGGCGCGGTCGAGGGCGACCGACACCACGGAGGCACCGGCGCGGTCGATCCCGGTCTCGGAGTGCACCCGCTTGCCGACCCGCAGCGCCTGCTGAGCCAGCTCGTGCAGCACCCGGCCCGCGGCCTGCTGGTTGTCGGAGATCGCGTAGGCGGTCCGGATCTGGCCGAGGATCTGCTGCTCGCCGACGACCATCGAGTCGAGGCCGCTGGCGACCGCGAACAGGTGCTCGGCTGCCGCCTCGCTGTAGCGCACGTATGCGTGCTTGGTCAGGTCCGGCAGCTCCATGCCGGAGTGCCCGGCCAGCAACTCGCCGACGTCGGCGAGCGCGCCGTGGAACGCGTCGACCACCGCGTAGATCTCCACCCGGTTGCAGGAGGAGACGATCATGACCTCGGAGACATGGTCCGAGCTCATCATCTTGTCGATCAGCTTCGGCCGATCGGTGTCGCCGATGGCGACCCGCTCGAGGACGGAGACGGGAGCGCTGCGATGCGAGATCCCGACCAGGAGAACACTCACGGTGCCATCACCGATCCATTCGTTGTCGAACCCGAGCCTGACGAAGCCGAGCGTGCCGTGCGGAGTCCCACCGCCGCCGAGGCCGCAGCGGGCTCGGTTTCGGCGTTGCGGGCGCTGTGGAAGGACAGCACCTGCATCTCCACGGCGAGATCCACTCGGCGGATCTCGACGTGTTTCGGGACATCGAGCGGCGAGGCCGCAAAGCTCAGGATGCAGCGCACACCGGCATTCACCAGCAGGTCGCACACCTCCTGGGCAGATTCGTCGGGGGTCGCGATGACCCCGATGGTGGCGTCCAGCTCGCGGCACGCGGCCTCGAGCTCGGCGACGTCGCGAACGGTCAGCGCGTCGACGGTACTGCCGATCCGGTCGGGATTTCGGTCGAACAGGCCGACCATCGTGAATCCGCGCCTGCCGAATCCGCCGTAGCGAGCAAGCGCCTGCCCCAGGCTGCCAACGCCGACCAGCACCACCTGGTGGCCGCGGTCGAGCCCGAGCGCGGCCTCGATCCGGGCGCGCAGCTTGGTGACGTCGTATCCGACGCCGCGGACCCCGTTGGGCCCGAGGAAGGAGAGATCCTTGCGCAGCTTCGCGGAGCCGACACCGGCCGCGGTCGCGAGTTCCTCGCTGGAGACGATGAGGGTGCCGTCGTCGGCCATCACGCCGAGCACCCGCAGATAGGTGGCGAGCCGGGTGACGGTGGCCTGCGGCAGGTCCCGAACCGTCGTGTCCGCGCGGGCGACGTCGGTCCCGGACCGGGCTGTGGACGTGTTCTCAGCCCCTGCGACGCCACGGGCAGAGAACCCATGCGGCTGGTGCTGTTCGGTCACGTTGGTGGCTCCTCGTCCGGCCATGCACATGGCCGGTTCTCACGCTGATCCGGGGGGACTGTTCACACCACGGTAACTGCTTGTGAACCCATGCACAAAGTCGCCGGATTCCGGATTCACCCGCTGCGACCTGCGCGGCGTCCGGTTGCGGGGGGTGTCAGGTCGGCCTCAGATTGTCAAATCCGATCGCAGCCGAGGCTCGTCGACCTCCCAGTAACTGTGCTCACGGCCGTCGAGCAGCACGACAGGTAGCCGGTCGCCGTACTCGGCGCGCAGCTCGGGATCGGTCGCCGCGGCCACGTCGACGTCGACCGATTCGAGTTCGAGGCCGAATTCCGCACACAACCGCAGCAGCTGAGTGCGCGCTACGTCACAGGAGCCGCAGCCGGCGCGGGTCAGCAGGGTGATGGTGTGTGCGGGGTCGGTCATGGGTCCACTGTGCCACCGCCACCTGCGCCTTCCGCGGGCCGCCCGCGGAGACGCAAGTCACAGCGGCCACGCGGGCGGCGATCCACCCGGTGCGCCCCCGAGGCTGGGGATAGGGTGGGCCGAAGTTGGACGAACACAGGAGGTATGAGTGCCTGGTCGATCTGGTCCGACCGGCTCGGGAGTTGGCGCCGGCTGGCTCGACGCCAAGCGTCCCCGCCGACGCGGCAGGAACCCCTTGGGGCCGAGCGACGCCCAGCTGAGGGCCAGCCTCGCCGGTGAGGCCAGCGCGGACGCCGCCATCGCGTTGCACGAGGCCGCGACGAGCGAGGCCGAGGCGGGCGGCGAACTCGGCCCACGCGAGACCGAGGGCGGGGTGCCGCTCGACCTGACCGCAGCGGCGTTCTTCGACGTCGACAACACCATGGTCCAGGGCGCCTCGATCATCCATTTCGCTCGTGGCCTCGCCGCCCGCAAGTACATCTCGCTCGCCGACATGGCCCGGTTCGGCTGGCAGCAGCTCAAGTTCCGGGTGACCGGCAAGGAGAACAGCGACGACGTCGCCAGCGGCAAGGAACGCGCGCTGGCCTTCATCGCGGGCCGCGAGACCGCGGAGTTCTCCCGCCTCGGCGAGGAGATCTACGACGAGCTGATCGCCGACAAGATCTGGCCGGGCACCAGGGCACTGGCCCAGATGCATCTCGACGCAGGCCAGCAGGTGTGGCTGGTGACCGCGACCCCGGTGGAACTGGCCCAGGTCATCGCGAAGCGGCTCGGGCTGACCGGTGCGCTGGGAACCGTCGTCGAGAGCGAGGACGGCAAGTTCACCGGCAGGCTGGTCGGCGACATCCTGCACGGCGCGGGCAAGGCGCACGCGGTCCGCACGCTGGCCGTGCGCGAGGGCCTGAACCTCAAGCGCTGCACGGCGTACTCGGACAGCCACAACGACGTGCCGATGCTCTCGCTGGTCGGAACCGCCGTGGCCATCAACCCGGACGCCGACCTCAAGGAGGTCGCGCGCAACCGCGGGTGGGAGATCCGCGACTACCGCACTGGGCGGAAGGCGGCGAAGATCGGCATCCCGACCGCGCTCGCGCTCGGCGCGGTCGGCGGCGCGCTGGCCGCCGTGGTCAGCCGCCGCAAGCACTGACGCAACCGGCGGAGCGCTACTCCCGGGACAGCATCGCCGCGGCCGCGTGCTCGAGGTCGATGTAGGCCTCGCCGCTGACGTCGACGGCAACCCGGTTCAGCGTGCCACCGGTGAAGGCCCACGGAGCGGCGCCCGGGTAGTCGTCGGTGACCGGTTCGCCGTCGTCGCGGCCGATGGTGAGCCCGGTGCCGCCGAGACCGAACACACCCGGCTGGGTCCGGATCCGACCCTCCCCGACCTTCCTGTCGCCGTGATAGAGGCTGAGCACGCCTCGCGCGGTGCCCGGCGGGTCCTCGCCGTCCTTCTCGAACGAGGCGCCGAGGATCACGCGATCGCCGGTCGGCAACTCCTCGGTTGCGCTGATCCGCTGCTGCTCGCTGCCGAGGAAGTTGTAGACGTAGTGCAGCCGGTTGTCCCGGACGTACAGCGCGTGCCCGCCGAAGCGGCCGCCCTGCGCGAACAGCACCCCTGAGGCGCCAGGGGACGGCAGGCCGACGAGCGCCCCGAGCGAGTACGAGCGGTTGCGAACGGCCACCGCCACCGACTCGGGCACGGCGGCGCCGCCCGGCCGGTACACGTACCTGGTGCGGAGCGGGGCGGGCCGCGGACGCGGCGTCATGAGGATCTCGACGGGGTACCGGTCGTCGAGCGGTAGCGCCCGGTTGGCGCCTGCCTCGTGGAACCACAGTCCGATGAGTTCCGCGAGCCTGCCCGGCTCGCTGTCGGCGAGGTCGTGCAGCTCGGTGCGGTCGACGTCGGTGTGATAGAGCTCCCAGGTGTCGTCCTGGAAATGACCCCAACCGCTGATCGCCGGATGGGTGGTGACGGCCTTCCAGCCGTCGTGCCAGATGCCGCGGGTGCCGAGCATCGAATAGAACTGGGTGTGCCGAGCGCTGGGGATACCGGCGGTGTCGAAGCTGTAGCGCATGCTCACGCCCTGGATCGGGTGCTGGGTGTACCCCTTGACCGTCGCAGGCATCTCGATGCCGAGGCAGTCGAGCACCGTCGGCATCAGGTCGATGGCGTGGTGGTACTGGTCTCGGATCTCGCCGCGGGCGGCGATCCCGGCAGGCCACGAGATGATGCACGGATCGCACGTGCCGCCGTTGAACGAGTAGCGCTTCCACATCTTGAACGGGGTGTCGAATGCCATCGCCCAGCCGTTCGGGTAGTGGTTGTAGGTCCGGTACCCGCCCAGTTCGTCGAGCATGGCCATGTTCTCGGCCAGGTCGTCGGGCACGCCGTTGAAGAATTTGTTCTCGTTGACCGAGCCGTCGGGGCCGCCCTCGCCGCTCGCGCCGTTGTCGGAGACCAGCACCACCATGGTGTTCTCACGCTGCCCGATGTCCCCGAGGTAGTCCAGCAGGCGCCCGATCTGGTCGTCGCAGTGCGAGACGAAGCCGGCGTACACCTCGGCCATCCTCGCGAACAGCCGCTTCTCGTCGTCGGAGAGCGTGTCCCAGCGCCGGGTGTGATCCAGCATCGGGAACGGCTGGCCGTCCGGTCCGCGGCGCGACTCCGGGGTGCCGATCGGGTTGAGCGACGGCAGCTCGGCCTCCGGCGGGATCAGCCCCATCTCCTTCTGCCTGGCCAGGATCTCATCACGCATCGCCTCGTAGCCCGCGTCGAACCGGCCGCGGTAGCGGTCCGCCCACTCGCGCGGCACGTGATGCGGGGCGTGCGCGCAGCCCGGCGCGTAGTAGAGGAACACCGGCCGGTCCGGCGCAATCGTCTTCACGTCGTCGATGAACTCGATCGCCCGGTCGGTGATGTCGACGCCGAGGTGGTATCCCTCCTCCGGCCGGGCGGGCGGCTCGACCGGGTGGTTGTCGTGGACCAGATCCGGGTGCCACTGGTTGGTCTCGCCGCCGAGGAATCCGTAGAACCGCTCGAAGCCGCGGCCGATCGGCCAGCTCGCCTTGGTGGAGGCCAGGTTCATCTCGTCGGCCGCGCACAGGTGCCACTTGCCGACCATCGCGGTGCTGTAGCCGCGTTCGACGAGCACCTCGGCGAGGGTGGCGCACTCCCCTGGGACGTGGGCGTTGGCGCCGGGGAACCCGATCGATGCCTCGCTGATGCAGCCCATGCCATTGACGGTGTGGTTACGGCCGGTGAGCAGACAGGAGCGGGTCGGCGAGCACAGGGCGGTGGTGTGCCACTGGCTGTAGCGCAGCCCGCCTGCCGCGATCCGGTCGATGTTCGGCGTCTCGATCGGTCCGCCGTAGCAGCTCAGCGCCCCGAAGCCCAGGTCGTCGAGCACGATGTACAGCACGTTCGGCGCGCCCTTCGGCGCCCTCGGCTGCTCGAACGGGCCCCAGTCGGGAACCGAGTCGCGAATGTCGAGGTTGGTGATTCCGCGGAATGACTTGGCCATGGCGTGGCTCCCTGTCGAGCCCCCCTGTCCCACCAAAGCACAACGGCAGGGCGATCACCAGATCCGCCGGGGACACCCAGCGACCGCGACGCGGGTTCCCCTGCCGGGCAACCGATCCCGGACGGAACTCCCGATTCAGCCGAGGAACACGTTGCGACGCTGGGCGAGCAGCCGGTACAGGGTCTGCTGAATGGTCTCCCGAACGTGGTCGGTCAGATCGAAGGTCACCATCGGGTCGTCCGCGCACGCCGCGTCGTAGGAGTCGGTCGGGATCGGCTCGCCGAACTCGATGTACCACTTCGACGGCAACGGGATCAGTCCCAGCGGACCCAGGTGCGGGAAGAACGGCGTCACCGGGAAGTACGGCATCCCCAGCAGCCGCGCCAGCGACTTGAGGTCGCCGATCTTCGGGTAGATCTCCTCCGAGCCGACGATCGAGCACGGCACGATCGGGGCGCCGGTGCGCAGCGCGGCGCTGACGAACCCGCCCCTGCCGAAGCGCTGCAGCTTGTACCGCTCGCTGAACGGCTTGCCGATCCCCTTGAATCCCTCGGGGAAGACCGCCGCCACCTCGCCGGTCCGCAGTAGCCGCTCGGCGTCCGGGTTGCAGGCAAGGGTGTGTCCCGCCTTGCGCGCGATGTTGCCGACGACCGGCATCTCGAAGGCGAGATCGGCCGCGAGCATCCGCAGTGGGCGATGCGCCGGATGGTGGTCGAACATCGCCACCGAGGTCATCAGCCCGTCGATGGGGACCACGCCCGCGTGGTTCGCGACCACCAGCGCACCACCCTCGGAGGGCACGTTCTCGATTCCGCGCACCTCGACCCGGAACCAGCTCTCGAACAGCGGCCGGAGTATCGGCAGCCAGACGTTCTCGGTGAAATGCGGGTCGAAGCCGAATTCATCGACCTGGTAGTCGCCGGTGAGCCTGCGGCGGAGGAACTCCGCGATCGCGACGACCGGGTCGGCCACCAGGTCACGGGCCGACTCGAGCACCACACCGGGCAGCGACGGCGACGCCTGCTGCGGGACACCGAACAGCGGGCGCGGCTCGGGCAGGGTTTCGCCTCCCCGCGGCACGGCAGGCGCAGGCCGCGCACGCCGCCCGGCGGCGTCGTGCAACGGGATCACCTTGGCCACATCACTCATCGCTGCTCTCCCCCGACTCCGACCAACTGCTGTACCCGTGATTCGACTGACCGCAGCCAGTCCTCGCTGACCATCGGGCTGATCCCGGCCCCGTTGATCAGATCGTCCAGTCCCTGCATCGTCGTCCACCGCGGCTCGAAGCCCAGCTCGGCCCGCATCCGGCCGGTGTCGAACCCACAGCCGAAGTGGAAGTAGTCGAGCTGCTCCTTGGTGAAGTCCCGCATCGAGGGTCCCATCAGCGCCCGCCCGATGGTGCGGAACAGCTGCGAGGGCACCGGCACCGCGAGGCCACCCGCCCGCCGGACCGCCTGCGAGAGCATCACGACGCCGTCCGCCGCGATGTTGAAGGTTCCCGCGGGACCGGAGACCGTGGCGAGCTCGAGTGCGGCCAGCGCGTCCTCCTCGTGCAGGAGTTGCATCCGGGGATCCCGGCCGAGGACCGTCGGCACCACCGGCGAGTTCAGGTACCGCGAGACGGGCCCGCTCATCCGCGGACCGATCAGCGGCGCCATCCTGAGCAACGAGACCGCGATCTCCGGCCGCCTGCGCCCGAGACTGCGCGCGTATCCCTCGATCTCGATGATGTCGCGAGCGAACGCGCCGCGCGGGGGCGTGCGGGCGCTCATCTCCTCGGTGAACTTCGCCGGGTCCCGCGCGCTGCCGCCGTAGACCGCGCCGGACGAGCGCACCACCACCTTGCGGACGTCCGGGGACTTCTGGCACACCGCGAACAGCTGCATGGCGCCGAGGACGTTCATGTCCTTCATCGCGGCCCGGCTGCCGGACTTCGGGGCCTTCGGGATCGAGGAGGCGTGCACCACGGTGTCGACCCTGGCGTTACGGATCACCTTGCCGATGAGCGGGTTCCTGATGTCGGCCCGCACGAACTCCGCGCGCCCCATCCGCCGCAGCATGTCCTTGCTCGGCGACACCGCGTCAACGGCGATGACCCGCTCGATGCTCGGATTCTGCGCGAGCCGTGCCACCAAATACCCACCGAGGAACCGGCTGGCGCCGGTCACCAGCACCACACCGGGCGGCTGCACTCCGCGGTCGCTCATTACCTCCACACCCCACCCCTGCCTGTCGGGCCACACCTGCGAGCCTAGCCACACCCGGCCAGAACCGCACGACTCTTAACGAGTCCGAAACACCTGTTTACCTGCAATTTTATGATGCCAAAGGAAGAATATTCATCCTCCCGATGCTGGACGTACGCCTAGTCGTCCCCCGAACGCAGCGATGCCCGCCACCTGTCGGTGACGGGCATCGGAGGGACTGGGTCCCACACCTGCGAACTCGGCGATCTACTTACCGAGCTTCCTACGCTGCACTCGCGTCCTACGAAGCAGCTTGCGGTGCTTCTTCTTCGACATGCGCTTGCGTCGCTTCTTGATCACTGAACCCATGGCGGGTGTCCCTCACGTTCTTCTCTAGCGGTCCTGCGCACGCCGGTGACGTACGCGTGCGTTACGAACTGGCGCTCGGCCTCGTATCTGCTAACCCAGCGCCTGATGACACCGGCTGGCTGGCACGACAAGTGATCATCGTACCGGTGCGGCCTCGCTCCGCAGAAACCGAGCTTCCGTTATCCCCCGGAAACAGCATCCGAGGGGACGTCAGGACCGGTTCAGCCCGCGTCGAAATACGAGGTTTCCAGGTAGTCGTGCACCGCCTTCGCATGCACTCGAAATGACCGGCCCACCCGCACCGCGGGCAGCTCGCCGTTGTGCACCAACCGGTACACCGTCATCTTGGAGACCCGCATCAGCGCCGCCACCTCGGCGACGGTGAGAAACTGCGTGCCGCCGACCATGGGTTGACCCTCGGGATTGGACCCCTTCGACTTACTTGTAGACACCATTAATCCACATACCTCCGGCACGTCTCGCGCCGCCGGCTTCCCCTCCGGCGGAACAGACACGCACGTGCTGTAATCAGCTTAGCGGGACGGATGGGGTTACAGCGACGGGTGTGGAGTACCAATATCTATTCGGTACCTCCACCGAGTGCGGCGGACCTGCTCTTCGCGGCCACCAGCGCCTCGTGGAACGCGGAACGGACCCCGCCTCGCTCGAGCTCTCGCAACGCGGCAGCGGTGGTGCCACCCGGCGACGTCACGGCGGCACGCAGATCCGTGGCGGACTCGCCGGACCGGTCGAGCATGGCCGCCGAACCGACCATCGTCTGCACGACCAGCTCGGTCGCGGTTGCCCTGGTCAAGCCGATCCCGACACCCGCATCAACCATCGCCTCGGCGATCAGGAAGAAGTAGGCGGGCCCTGACCCGGAGACCGCGGTGACCGCATCCATCTGTGATTCCGACACCGCGACCACCTTGCCGACCGACGCGAGGATGTCGGTCACCAGAGCGAGGTGCTCCGGCTTCGCGTACCGACCACCGGCGATCGCGCTGACCCCCTCGCCCACCAGCATCGGCGTGTTGGCCATCACGCGCACCACCGGGAACCCGGCGGGCAGCTTGGCCTCGTATCGGGAGGTCGGAAGGCCTGCCGCCAGCGTGACCACCAGCTGTTCGCGGTCGCCGTCCAGATCGACCGACGTCAACTCGGCCATCACCGAATCGACGTCGTTCGGCTTGACCGCGATGACCACGACATCGGCACCCTCGGCGGCATCCGCGATCGTGGTCGCCCTGATCCCGAACAGGCCCGTCAGCTCGGCCGCCCGCGCGGCGAAGGACTCCGCGACGACCAGATCCTTCGGCGCGCGACCCGACTGAAGCAGGCCCGCGATCAGCGCCTCACCGATCCTGCCGCCACCGATCACTGCAATTCTCGTCATGCCCGCAAGCCTGCCATGCAGCGGTCAGGGAGCCGCGACGGAGGTACGGCCCCCGGTCAGCCCTTCGGGATCATGGCCAGCTGACGGCTCTGCACCACGGCGTGCCCGGCCTCGTCGAGGACGAGATGGTCCTCCTCGAACCAGGTGCCGCCCAGCACGGTGGCGCTCGCCATCACCCGCAGCCATCCCGGCGCGGGGAGCCTACGCAGGTAGGTGGTCAGCTGAACGGTCGGCGCCCACCCGAACATGCCGCGGTTCATCGTCACCGGGGCGCTGATGTCGCCGGTCATCAGGGCGAACAGGACCGCGACGTCGGTATCGACCTCGTCCTCGGCGAACGGGCGCACCCACATCCGGTTCACCGGGTCACCCTGCTGCCCGGACAGGAACAGCGCGGCGGACGGATCGACACGCAGGTCGCAGCCCTTCGCGACGTGCACGATCTGCCCCATCGGGTGGTCGGGGGTGATGTGGACGGCGTCGGCGGGCGGCGCGGCGGGCAGATCGGCGAGCGCGAGGGGCTCCTGATGCAGAGGCTCGGCGACGTCCGGCACGCCGAGCGTCACCACCGCGGACACCGCGACCTTCTCACCCTGCATCAGGTCCACATCGACCAGGCACACCTGCCTGCCGAGCTTGCGCACGGTGGTGATCAGCCGCACCTCGCCGGGGTCGGGTGCGTTGAGGTAGCTGGCGCTGACCGCGATCGGCTGCATGGCGCTCGTGTCGATAGGACGGGCCGCGCCTGCCTCCTCGCGCGGCGCCCGGATCACCTCGCGCGCGGCGGCGGCGCACAGGGCCATCATGCAGCCGCCGTGCACCTTCGGCCCAATGGTCCAGATCGGGTCGATCAACGCGGCGAAGGCGCCGTCGCCCAGGTCCGTCAGCGTGGTCAGGTCCGCGAAGGGGCGGGTCGAGGTGAGGGTGGCGGGCTGGGTCATCGGGTTTCCTCTCGGGGGTCCTGCATACTCGCTGAAATGTCTCGAGCCGGCGGAGCGATTCCGGCCGGCGGGAAGCTTCTGGACGCGATGTCCTGGTGGGCGAGCCTGCGCATCGCGGCGATCACGGGCTCGTAGATCGCGGTGCCGAGCACGGCGTACTCGACGGCCGCCTGGGTGGACCCGGTCGGCATCAGCGCGAGGTCGACCTCCGCGATCCCCATGATGTGCCTGCCATAGGCGTCGATGCGTTCGTCGGTCATCGGGATGCCGACATCCTCGACCGCCTTCAGCGCACGCTCGAGCTGGCCGACCGCGGGGAAGGCCGGGTCGTAGACCTGCCCCAGCCGTTCGAGCAGGCGACGGGCGCGGGGATGCTCGCGCACCTCGGCGTCAGCGGCCTCGTCCGGGTAGGGCGGCAGCGTGGCCACCGCCCGCCCGAGGGTGTCGTAGAGCCCGTCGGCGGGTTCGTCGGTCAGTCGGATGATCGCGCGGATCTTGTGGATCGGCAGCCCCGCCCCCGCCAGCGCCTTGATCAGCGCGAGCCGCCGCAGGTGCTCCTGACCGTAGCTGGACTGGGTCGCGCTGGTCGGTTCGCCCGACATCAGGACGCCCTCGCGCAGGTAGTACTTGATCGTCGCCAGCGGGAGACCCGACCGCTCGACGAGCTCGGAGACGCGCATCGGTCCTCCCGGTTGACGGAACTGATTGGATACCTCTACTATCCAATTCACTAGATAGTAACGCTATCCAGACAACCCGAGAATACCCCCCGACCAAGGAGACCCGCCATGGACCCCATTCTCACGATCGTCGTCGGCGTCACCCTCCTCACCGTCGTCGGCATCGCCTTCGGTGGCACGTTCATGCTCCGGATCGTCAGCGGGAAACAGGGTGCCAACGCCCTGCAGAAGACCATGTTCCGCGCCGGGCACGCGCACGCCGGGGTCCTGGTGACCCTCGGTCTGGTGGTCGCACTGCTCACCCAGGCCGCGGGCGTCTCGCCCTGGTGGTCGGCCTCGGGTTCGATCCTCGTGCTCTCGGCCGCGATCTTCGTCCCCGCCGGGTTCTTCTTCTCCGTGATCGGCGCGGACCCCGTGCGTCCGAACGCCTGGATGCGTTCGGTGTGGATCGGCTTCGGGGTGCTGGTCGCCGGGCTGATCGTCGCGGGGATCGCGGTGATCGCCGCCGGCGTCGGTGCGCTCTAGGGCCGGGCCCCAACCGACAGGTGTTCGCGGGCAAAGGCGAGCGACTGCGCGAGCATCGACGACCGCTCGGCCTGGGTGCGCGCGTTCTGGGTGTTGATCTCCAGCACCGCCTGCCCGTCGAAGCCGCTGTCGACGAGGTGCCTGCACAACTGCGCACACGGCTGATTACCGTGCCCTGGGATCAGGTGCTCGTCCACCGACGCGCCCCTCCCGTCCGCCAGGTGCAGGTGGGTCAGGCCCGAACCCATCCGCCGAGCCAGGTCGAGGGCGTCCATTCCCGCCGTCGCGGTGTGCGAGAGGTCGAGCGTGTAGTGCGCGTGATCGCTGTCGGTGGGGTCGTAGCTCGGGGCGAAGGCGGACACCCCCGGGCCGGGCCCGCCGCGCTTCTCCAGCCGTTCGGCCGACTTCGCGCGCTTGCCCCAGAAGCGATCCGCTCGCATCGGGAACATGTTCTCCACCGCGACCGCGACGTCACTGCGCTCCTCGAGCTCGCGCACCTGGTCGGCGAAACCCTCGGAGTACTTGCGCTGCCAGCGGAACGGCGGGTGCACGACCACTGTGCGCGCACCGAGCGCCTCGGCGGCGCGGACCGACTTCTCCAGCTTGGCGGCCGGGTCCGCACCCCACACCCGCTGCGAGATCAACAGGCACGGGGCGTGCACGGCCTGCACGGGGACGGCGTACTTGCGGACCAGCGCCTTGACCGCATCCAGGTCCTGGCTCACCGATTCCGCCCAGACCATCAATTCGATGCCGTCATACCCCAGTTCGGCGGCGTACTCGAACGCCGCCTCGGTGTTCTGCGGATAGACCGAGGCAGTCGAGAGTCCGACGAGGATCTTGTGTGTCCCGGTTCGAGTGCCGTCCATCGCCACCCTCGGTCAGGTCGTGAGCAGGAAGGCGAGCGGACCGATCGTCACGAACACACCGACGATGATCGCGATCAACAGGCTCACCATGTCGTCGGTCTGCCGCAGGATCCGGACCACCGCCACCAGGCCGGCGATCACCAGCACCGCGAGGACCAGCGCCACCCAGGGCAGCACGTCCCACAGCTTCTCGAAGCCCTTGAACAGCAGCCCACCGACCAGCAGGGCGACGATGCCCTGACCGATCAAGACCGCCCACTCGCGGGCCGCGTGCTTGTCGTCTCGTTCGGTGGGCGCGTCCTCGACCGCGACGTCCGGCTCCCGATCCGCGAGATCCTCCGACTCCGCGGGCCCGGGCACCGAGTCCTCGCGCGCCGCGCTGTCGCGCACCGGGTCCTCGGGCGCCGATTCCCTGAGGGCCTGTTCCTTGAATGTAGAGGTCTTCGGCACCACGATCCGCGGGATCTCGCCGGTGACGTGCACCAGCGCCCTTGCCTCCTCCAGCGTCTCGCGACGGGAGGTGCCCGCGGCCCTGGCCTGCCGCATGAGGTCGCCCTCGAGGCTGGACCCGGACAGCAGCGCAGGCTCACGGATGGGGGTGTAAGGGACGAAGGCGGGACGCGGGGCGGACGGAACCTCCGCGACCGGCATGGCCGCGGTCTTCGGCTGCTCCGCGATCGGCGCGCGCATGGAGGTCTTCGGCTTGTCGGCCTGCGCGGGCTTGGCGTCGACCTGATCGAAGGCGCCGGACCGATATTGCGGCGGCAGGGCGGCCGCAGCGGCAGGGGGCGTGACCTCGGGCGCCGCGGTCACGCGGTACTGCGACGGCATCACGGGGGCAGGAGGCGCGGGGGGCGCAGGCGCTGGGGTCGGTGTGACGGGGGCGACTCGTTCGAACTTCGGCGTCTCGAACTTCGGCTCGACCTTCGGAGCCTCGAACTTCGGTGCCTCGACCCTCGGCTCCTCGGCCTTCGGAGGCTCGGGGACCGGCGGGATCGTCGGGCGCTCCCTCTCGGGGACGGTGTACCGCGCGACGACCGAGGGCACCGGAGTCCGGTCTGCGCGCCGGGACCGGGGCTGAGCGGGAGGCGACGGGGTGACGGCCGGTGCGGGCGGCGCGACCGGCTCGGGCGCGGGGGGTGCGACGGGTTCGGGCCGTGCAACGGGCGCGGGCGGCGTGACGGCTACCTCGGGCACCTCGGGGATCGTGTGCCGCGAGTCCTCGGGAGGCCTGACGACGGGGATCTCGCCGGTCAGTTCGGCGACGCTGATCCCGCCACCCGCCACTCCCCTGCGACGACGTCCACCGCGGGACTCGACCTGCTGGCCGTTCCTGGCGAGCAGCTCGGCAACTGAGACCTGCCCGGTGTCCTCGGATCCTTCGCTCATCGCGCACTCACCACTAGTTCTCCGCCCATCTCGGTATCCAGCTTCCGCAGGATCAGCCCCTCACGCAGAGCCCAGGGGCAGATCTCCAGCGAGTCCACCGACAGTGCCCGCATGCTTGCCTCCGCAATCAGTGCGCCCGCCACGATCTGCTGCGATCGGTCCGAGCTCACACCCTCCAATTCTGCGCGGTCCGACGTCGTCATCCTAGAAATGAAAGCGATCAGTTGACGCAGACCGCTGGCAGTCAGTGTCCTCTGTACCCGGGGCCCGGCGGCGGAGGGCGCGGCCCCGGTGAGTCGGGCCAGGGACCGGAACGTCTTGGACGTCCCGACGACCCGATCCGGGGCGCCCGCGGCACGCAGGGCCTTGGCCGGCTCGACCAGCTCGGCGTCGAGCCAGTCGCGCAACACCGCCACCCTGCGCTTGCCGGGCGGGTCGGCCTGCAACCAGTCACGCGTCAACCGTCCGGCACCGAGCTGGAGGGAGAACGCGACGTCCGGGTCCTCGTCGCCGCCCGCGGTCAGTTCCAGCGAGCCGCCGCCGATGTCGAAGTTCAGGATCCGGCCAGCGCTCCAGCCGTACCAGCGCCGCACCGCGAGAAAGGTCAGCCGGGCCTCGTCGACGCCGGACAGCACCTCGAGCGCCACCCCCGTCTCGTCGCGGACGCGGGCCAGCACCGCCTCGGAGTTGTTGGCGTCGCGGACCGCCGAGGTGGCGAAGGCCATCAGCTCCCCGCACCCGGAAGTCGTGGCGATGCTCGCGAAATCCCGCACCGCCGCGACCAGCTTGTCGGCCCCCGACACCGTGATGTCCCCGCGGTCGTCGGTGTTCTCGGCGAGCCGCAGCGTCGACTTGGTGGAGCTCATCGGCGTCGGGTGAGCGCCCCTGTGGGCATCCACCACGAGTAGATGAACCGTGTTGCTTCCGACGTCGAGTACCCCTAACCGCACGTGACCACGGTACTGGGTCTACCGTCGAGACTTGTGACAGCAGGCAACACCACGCCCGATTCGAAGATGGAGCCGACGCAGGAAGTCGACCCCGACTTCCCTCGCGAGTGGATCGAATTCGTGGACCCCGCCAACGCCGAACATCTCGTCGTGGCGGACCTGACCTGGCTGCTTTCGCGCTGGACCTGCGTGTTCGGCACCCCTGCGTGCCAGGGCACCGTGCCGGGACGTCCGGACGACGGCTGCTGCTCGCACGGCGCCTTCCTCTCCGATTCCGACGACAAGGCCAAGCTCGACCGGTCAGTGAAGCTGCTCACAAAGCGTGACTGGCAGTTCATGGAGAAGGGCCTTGGCAAGAAGGGCTACGTCGAGGAGGACGACCTCGACGACGAGCCGGCGCTGCGCACCAGGCGGTACCAGGGCGCCTGCATCTTCCTCAACCGGCCGGGATTCGAGGGCGGGATCGGCTGCGCACTGCATTCGATGGCGCTGCGCAAGGGCATCGAGCCGCTCGAGGTCAAGCCGGACGTCTGCTGGCAGCTGCCCGTCCGTCGCACCCAGGACTGGGTGGAGCGGCCGGACGGCGTGCAGATCCTCAAGACCGTGATCACCGAGTACGACCGACGCGGCTGGGGCGAGGGCGGCGAGGACCTGCACTGGTACTGCTCCGGATCGCCCGACGCGCACGTCGGTTCGAAGCCGGTGTGGCAGAGCTACGCCCCCGAGCTCAAGGAACTGCTCGGCACGCCCGCCTACGAGGAGCTGGCCAAGCATTGCCGTCGCCGCGCGGGACTCGGCCTGATCGCCGTGCACCCGGCGACCACCGCCGCGCAAGCCAAGGCGGCCGTCGAAGAGTAACGGCCTGCCGCGGCCGCTCGATCCACCACATGGGTACCCGATGAGCGGGACCGATGAGGGGAGCGATCATGAACCGACTGCTTGGTGCGGCCGCGGTGGCCGTTGGCACGATGCTGGCGATGGCACCGATGGCGTCCGCCGATTCCCCTGACGACCCGTACGGCTTCAACGCGGTCCGCGACCGGACGGACTACTTCGTCGCGCCCCTGGATCCCGGTGCGCTGGTCGGCCCGAACACCTACAAGCCGATCATCCTGAGCCCGTACGGCGCCACCCGCAAGATCGAGTGCCGCGGCGACGGCCACTACGTCTCGATCCACGAGTGCAAGCAGTACGACACGAACAACGTCGCGCACGACCTCCAGCTGCTCGCCAACCCGATCCGCGATATCTACGTCTACAACCCCTTCTAGCCCTCGAGCCCGAGCGCGCGGGCCAGCACCGGCCACGATCGGTGCAGGGCTTCCTGCCAGTATCCCCACGAGTGGGTGCCCGTCGGCCGCAGGTCGACCTCGGCCGGGATCCCGAGCTCGCCGAGTCGCTGCACCAGCCGCTGGGTGCAGTGGTTGGTCGCGGCCTCGATCGCCCCGCCGACCACGATCTGGTCCTCCAGCGGCGGTGAGGCGGCGGGCCGCGTCGCGCCCGGTTCCTCGAACGGGCCGGGCAGCCCGCTTCCGCTGGAGATGAACAGCTCGAGCCCGCGCAGCTTCTCGGCGTTGACGTACGGGTCGTGCCGGACCCATTCCGGGTCGTCGGTGGGGCCCCACATGTTGCGGGTGTCGCCGCCGCCCGCCCCCTCGACCACGACGCGCACCAACGCCTGCCCGACCGGGTCGCTGGTCATCGCGCAGCCGCTGTACGAGGCGACGCCGCGGTAGAGCCCGGGCGTCTGGATGGCCAGGTCGAGAACCGAGCCGGCCGACATGGACAGCCCGCCGATCGCGTTGACGCCGTTGGCACCGAGCGCCGCGTCGAGCACCGGCGGCAGCTCCTGGGTGAGGAACGTCTGCCACTGGTTGCGGCCGAGCTCCGGGTCGTCACGGCGCCAGTCGGTGTAGTAGCTGATGTACCCGCCGACGGGGATGACGACGTTGACGTCCTTGCCGCCGAAGAAGTCGACGATGTCGGTCTGACGTATCCAGTTGGCGCCGTCCTCGCCACCGCCCGCGCCGTTGAGCATGTACAGCGTCGGGCGCGGGGCGCTGGTGTCCGCCGGGCGGAGCACCTGCAGCTCCACCACCTCGTTCATCGAGGGCGAGTGCACGAAGACGTTCCAGCGCCGATCGCTGACCTTCTCGATGTGGTCGAGCGCGCCGCCACCGTTGGTCTCGATGGCGGCGTTCTCCAGCGCCGCCCCGACCGGCGCACCGACGAGTCCCATCGCCGTGGCCAAAGCGATTGCCGCCACTGCGTCACGCATTCTCAACTGTCGCTCTCCGTTCTGAGGCCTTCATGGATGGTCTTGTCGAGGTGGTCACCGAGGAGCGGACCGATCACCTCGATCGCCGATGGGGACGTCATCTGCCAGTGCGTGACCAGAACCGGGTGATCGACCACCTCACCGGTCACAAAGGGGCGCCAGGTATCCGCGGCACCCGCCGGATCGGCCGCGGCCGTGAAGAACAGCACGTCGCCATCGAACACTCCAGGGCGGTGTCGGCTCATCATGGCATCGTTGCGCTGCGCGGCGGCCAGCAAACGACGTACGTGTTCGCGGGTGAGTCCGCCGAGCGCACCCTCGTCGAGCAGGTCCAGCACCGCCGCGGCGTCGAACTCCCCGGCGTCGAACATTGTCGGGTCGAGATCCCCGACCGCATCCGCCCCGACGCCCAGCCCGGCCATCAGGTCGCCCACGGACAGCGGCTCGCCCGACTCGCCGTCCGCCACGGCATGACTGTCGAGGAGCACCAGCGAGTCCACCCGCTCCCCCGCCGTCTGCAGTTCGACCGCCATCGCCTGGGCGATCACGCCGCCGAGCGACCATCCGGCCAGGTGGTACGGGCCCTGCGGCTGGATGCGCTGGACCTCCTGCAGGTATCGGGCCGCGAGTTCGTCGATCGACCCGGGTTCGCGCTCCTCACGGAGCACCCCGGGGGTCTGCAGTCCGTACAGCGGCCGTGAACTGATGTGGGGAGCGAATCCCGTGTAGCACCACGACAACCCGACGATCGGGTGGACGAAGAACACCGGCTCCGGTTCCCCCGACGGGCGGATCGGGAACACAACATCGAGTTCCGACGCCACCGTCAGCCCGTCAGACGCGTCGATCCGCGCCGCGATCGACGCCGGGGTCTGGCCGATCAGCAGCCATTGCAGCGACACCGGAGCCGACACCGTGGTCCGCAGGGACGAGAGCACCCGCATCGCGGAGAGTGAGTTCCCACCGAGGTCGAAGAAATTGTCGTCAGCGCCGACCCTTTCGACTCCGAGGACGGCGGCGAAAGCGGCGGCGACCGCGACCTCCGTGGGGCTGACAGGTTCCCGATACTCGACCGCCACGCTGCCGAATTCCGGTGTGGGCAATGCCTTCTCGTCCAGTTTGCCGGTCGGTGTCATCGGAACCCAGTCGATCACCACGACCGCCGCCGGAATCATGTGCCGAGGCAGGAACTCCGACACGAATGCCGTGATCCGGGCCGAGTCGGGTTCCGAATTCTCCCGCGCGACCACATACGACACCAGCGCCTGATCACCGGACGCCATCCGTCGGCCGACCGTGACAGCGAAGTCGACGTCCTCGTGGTTCTGCAGGACCGCATCGATTTCGCCGAGCTCGATCCGATGCCCGCGGATCTTCACCTGATGGTCGCTGCGCCCGCTGTACTCCAGTTCGCCTGTGACCGTCCACCGCACCAGGTCGCCGGTGCGGTACATCCGATCACCCTGCTCGCCATAGGGGTTCGCAAGGAAGCGCTCAGCGGTGAGACCGTACTGACGGTGGTAGCCACGGGCCAGAGCCGGGCCGGCGACGTACAGCTCGCCGGATACCCCGACCGGGACCGGCCGTAGGCGGCCGTCGAGCACCATCGCCTCGAAGCCCCGTACCGGCGCACCGATCGTCACCGCGTGGCCGTCGCGCAGGTCCCCGACGGTGGAGATGTCGGTCGCCTCGGTTGGCCCGTATCCGTTGAGCATGGTCCGGCCCGGCTGCCACCGCGCCACCAGCTCCGCGTTGCACGCCTCGCCACCGACGCCGAGCACCCGCAGGTCCGTCAGCCCGGCGGGGTCCATCGACGAGAGCATGGCGGGCGTGATCAGCGCGTGCGTCACCCGTCGCTCACGCATGACCTCGGACAGCTCATCACCCCCGAGCATCGAGGGCGGGGTGATGACCAGGGTGGCGGACGCCGACAGCGCCGAGATCATCTCGCCCACCGCCATGTCGAAACTCGGCGAGGTGTTGTGCAGGAACCGCGAATCCGCCGTCACCCGATAGTGCTCACGCCGCTGCGCCGCCAGATTCGCCAGACCGGCATGGGTGACCACCACGCCCTTCGGCTTCCCCGTCGAACCCGAGGTGTAGATCATGTACGCCGGGCTCGCGAGCGAAACCTCGGGGAGCACGACCGGCCCGGCCGTTTCCACGTCCAGGTCCAGATCGTCCAACGTCAACCACGCCACCGACCCCGGCAGACCCTCGTCCTCCCCCGACCGCGTGATACCCAGCACCGCACCGGAATCCGACACCATGTGCTCGATCCGCTCCGCCGGATACGTCGGATCCACCGGCACGAACGCCGCACCCGTCTTCGCGACCGCCCACACCGCCAGCACCGACTCCACCGACCGGGTCAGGGCAAGCGCCACGAAATCCTCCGGACCCACACCCCGACCGACCAACTCCCGCGCCAACCGATCCGACCACTCGTCGGCCTCCCGGTAGCTGTACTCGCATCCCTCCCAATTGATCGCGATCCCGTCGGGGTTCGCCCGCACCGCGGATTCCACCAACCCGGCCAGCGTGACCGCGGGGACCGCGGGGAGCCCCCGCACCGGCGCGAGCGCGGCGATCTCTGCATCGTCGAGCAGCTCGAGGTCTCCGACAGCGGTCTGCGGCCGGTCGAGCGCCGCGGTGAGCACCCGCACGAACCGCTCCGTCATCGCGACCACCGTGGCGCGATCGAACAGGTCCGTGGCATAGGTGAGGCCACCGGTCATGGCCTCGCCCTCCTCGCCCTCCGCGAGGGTGAGCGCGAGGTCGAACTGGGCGGCGTGCGCCTCGAACGGCAAGGCGGACACGGTCAGTCCCGGTAGCTCGAAGGCGGTCTCACCGCGGTGCTCGACCGCGAACGCAACCTGGAAAAGCGGCGAGTGCGCCTGCGTCCGCACCGGGGCGAGCACGTCGACGAGCCGCTCGAACGGGATGTCGGTGTTCCCGAGCGCCGCGAGATCACCCTCCCGGATCCGTCCCAACGTCGTCTCGAAGCTCTCCGCGGGGTCGACCCGGGCACGCAACACCACGGTGCCGACGAACATCCCGACCAGCTCGTCCAGGGCCGCCTCACCGCGGCCACCGACCGGGATACCGACGGCGATGTCCCCGGCGCCGGACAGCCGGGCGAGCAGCACCGCGAACGCGGCGTGCAACACCATGAACGAAGTCGCGCCGTGCGCGCGCGCCAGCGTCGCCACCGCGGCGACAGTGTCGGGGTCCAACTCGAAGCGCACGGAGTCCCCGCGGTGCGAGGCGATCGCGGGCCGCGGCCTGTCCGTCGGCAGCTCCAGCAGGTCCGGTAGCCCGGCCAGCGCACGCTTCCAGAACCCGATCTGCCGCGCCGCCACCGACTCCGGATCCGACTCGTCACCGAGCACGGCGCGCTGCCAGAGCGCGAAGTCGACGTACTGCACCGGCAGCGGCGCCCACGAAGGCTCCTGCCCGGCGGCGCGGGCAACGTACGCCACCATCACGTCCCGGGCCAACGGTTCCATCGAGATGCCGTCGGCCGCGATGTGATGGACGACGATGACCAGCGCGTACTCGGTCTCGGTGCCGCGCACACGCAGCAGCCGACCGCGCAGGGGGACGGCCGCGGTCACGTCGAACCCTTCGGCCATCACCCGCACAAGCGCGCCGCGCAGCGAGTCGGCGTCGATCTCCGCGGGGGTCAGGTCGAGATCGACGGACTCGGCAGGCAGCACCACCTGGACCGGTCCGTCCCCGTCGTCGGGGTACACGGTTCGCAGCGACTCGTGGCGCTCCAGCACATCGCGGACCGCCGCACCGAGAGCATCGACGTCCAGGTCGCCGCTGAGCCGGATAGCCAGCGGGATGTTGTAGGCCACCGACTCGGGCGCGAGCTGGTTGAGCACCCACATCCGGGTCTGCGCCAGCGACAACGGGATCCGTTCCGGACGGGGAACCGCTGCCAGGGCCGGACGGTCAGAGCGGCTCGCGGACTCAACGGCTGCAGCGAGCGCGGTGACGGTCGGCGCCTCGAAAACAGTGCGCAGCGCCAGCGCCGAACCCATCGCCCCGTTGACCCAACCGATCACCCGCGTGGCAGACAGCGAGTTGCCGCCCAGATCAAAGAAATTGTCGTCCGCTCCGACCCGGTCGACGCCAAGGACATCCGCGAACACCTGCGCGACGAGAACCTCTGCCAGCGTCTGCGGCTCCCGGAACGCCCTGGTCTCGAAGACCGGGCGCGGCAGGGACTTCCGATCCAGCTTTCCTGCCGAGCTCAGCGGGAACTCCTCGAGCACCACGATCGCGGCCGGAACCATGTACGACGGCAACGCCTCCGCCGCGGCGCGACGCAGCTCCTCGGTGTCGATGTCCGCCCTACCCGACGCGACGTAGCCGATCAGCCGGTCGTCGAACACGGCCACTGCGGCCTGGGCGACCCCGGGCTGTGCGGCGAGCACCGCCTCGACCTCACCGAGCTCGATACGCAGCCCACGGATCTTCACCTGGAAGTCGGTGCGACCCAGATAGATCAGGCTCCCGCCCGGGCCGCGCTTGACCAGGTCGCCGGTGCGATACATCCGGGCCCCCGGTGAGAAGGGGTCGGCCACGAAACGCTCCGCGGTCAGATCCACCCGACCGTGGTAGCCGCGCGCCAGCTGCGCGCCACCGAGGTACAACTCACCCGCGACACCCACCGGCACCGGCCGCAGCCGCGCGTCGAGCACGTGCGCGGTGGTGTTCCACACCGGCCGCCCGATCGGCACCGCACCGGCGACCGGACCGGCGATCTGATGGAACGTGGTGGTGATCGCGGCCTCGGTCGGGCCGTAGGTGTTGTGGATCGCACCGCCGCACTGCCCGTGTAGGGACTGCGCGAGCTCCGCGGACAACTCCTCGCCTCCCGCGAACAGGTGTCGCAACGAGCTCAGCGCGTCCCCCTGCCCGTCCGCCAGCAGCGCCGACAACACCGACGGCACGAACTCGGCCACCGAGATCCCGTGCTCGCGCATCACCGACGCCAGGTAGTCCAACTCCCGATGCCCACCAGGACGGGTGATCACCAACCGGGCACCGACCGTCAGTGGCAGGAAGCACTCCCACACCGACACGTCGAAGGTGAACGGGGCCCGCTGCATGATCCGGTCCCCCGAATCCACGTCATATTCGTCAGCGAGCCAACGCAACTGGTTCACGATCGCCGCATGCGAGACCGCCACACCCTTCGGGCGTCCCGTCGAACCGGAGGTGAACAGCACGTAGGCGGTGTTCGCTGGGCGCAGCGGCCCGCGGCGATCCGCGTCCGTGACCGGGGACGCGTCGTACCTCTCGAGGTCGAGCCCGTCGAGCAGCAGCCGCGGGGTCCGCTGCGGCAGCACGTGCTCGTGCTCCGATACCGTCAGGACCAGCGCCGGATCCGCGGTCTCCAGCACGTAGGCGATCCGCTCAGCCGGATGCTCCGGGTCGATCGGCACGTATGCGCCGCCCGCCTTGGCGACGGCGTGCATCGCGACGAGCATCTCGAAGGAACGCTCGACGGCGAGGCCGACCAGGGTGTCGGCCCCGACGCCCCGCTCGACGAGCAGACGCGCCAACCGGTTCGCCCGGCTGTCGAACTCCCGATAGGAAAGCGACTCTCCGCCGAACACCACGGCAGTCGACTCGGGGTGCGCGGCGACCTGCGCGTCGACGAGGTCCACGAGGGTCCCCGGCGGGAGCACACGGCCGGTGTCATTCCACGATGCGAGCGTGGCCGCACCCACCGACGGGTCCTCGATCTCGACGTCGCCCACCGCGACGGTCGGGTCCGCGACCGCAGCCGCGAGCAGCCTCGCGAACCCGTCCGCCATCCTCCGCACGGTCGGCGGATCGAACAGGTCCGTTGCGTACGTGACGTGCACTTCGATGCCCGCGGGCCTACCGAGGTCGTCGCGGCGGTCCGCGCACACGACGTCGAGGTCGAACTGGGTGACCGACACCGGCGACTCGAGCGCCTCGATCCGCAGGCCACCGAGCTCGAGCTCGGTCTCATCGAGGTTCTGGAACGCCAGGCTCACTTGGAACAGAGGCGAGTACGCCTGCGAGCGCGCCGGGTCGAGCACCTCGACGAGCCGCTCGAACGGAATGTCCGCGTTGTCGAGGGCCGCGAGGTCGCCTTCGCGAACCCGTCCGAGTAACTCGGTGAAGCCGGCGTCCGGCCGAACCTCGGTGCGCAGCACCAGCGTGCCGACGAACATGCCCACCAGGTCGTCGAGCGCGGCATCGCCGCGGCCGGCCACCGGGGTACCGATCGCGATGTCCGTGCCCGCACCGAATCGCGACAGCGTCGCAGCCAGCGCCGCGTGCACGACCATGAACGGGGTCGCGCCGTGATCTCGTGCCAGTGCCTCGACCCCCGCGTGCACGTCGGCATCGACGGTGAATGCGTGCGCGGCGCCGCGATTCGATGCCACGGGCGGACGCGGACGGTCCAGCGGCAGCTCCAGCACGTCGGGCAGGCCTGCCAAGGTTCGCGTCCAGTACCCGAGCTGGTGCGCGGCAAGCGAATCCGGGTCGTTCTCGTCCCCCAGAACCGCGCGCTGCCAGAGCGTGAAGTCCGCGTAGTGCACCGGCAGTGGCTGCCACACCGGAGTCCTGCCGGCACTGCGTGCGGCGTAGGCGAGCATCACGTCCCTGGTCAGGGGGCCGGTCGAGAACCCGTCGCCCGAGATGTGGTGCACGGCCATGACCAGGACGTGCACGTCGGCGGCCGCGGCATCGCGCAGCAGGACGCCGCGGATCGGCACTGCGGCGGTGACGTCGAAGCCCCGGCCGAGGACGTCCAGTACCCGGTCGAACAGCTGGTCCGGCGAGACGTCGACGGGAGCCAGGTCCATCGCGACCGCATCGGTGGGCAGGATCACCTGTACCGGACCCTGGCCGTCGTCCGGGTACACGGTGCGCAGCGATTCGTGCCGCTCGAGCACGTCCAGCACGGCTTGCCGCAGCGCCAGGGCGTCCAGCTCGCCGGTCAACCGGATCGCCAGCGGAATGTTGTACGCCGCCGATTCGGGATCGAACCGGTTGAGGAACCACATCCGGGTCTGGGCCAACGACAACGGAATCCGGTCGGGGCGCGGGACCGCCACCAGTGCGGGGCGGTCGGTGCGCCGCGCCGCGTCGACGACCGAGGCGAGCGCGGCGACGGTCGGGGCCTCGAACACGGTGCGCAGTGCCAGAGTGGCGCCCGTCGCCGCGTTGACCCGCCCGATCACCCGGGTCGCGGACAGCGAGTTGCCACCGAGGTCGAAGAAGCTGTCGTCCGCGCCGACCGGCTCGGCACCGAGGACGTCGCCGAACACCGCCGCGACCAGGATCTCGGACTCGGTGGTCGGTGCCCGGAACTCCGCGGCCTCGAACACCGGCCGCGGCAGCGCCTTCCGGTCGAGCTTGCCCGCGGTGGCCAGCGGGAACTCGTCCAGCACCAGGATCGCGGCAGGCACCATGTACCCGGGCAACCGCCCGGCGAGCGCAGCCGTCAGCACCAACGGGTCGGGCGGCGCTCCCGCCCCGACGACGTACCCGATCAAGCGGTCGTCGACGGCAGACACCGCGGCCTGCGCGACCCCGGGCTGCGCGGCGAGCGCCGACTCGATCTCACCGAGCTCGATCCGCAGACCGCGGATCTTGACCTGGAAGTCGGTGCGGCCGAGGTAGATCAGGCTGCCGTCCCGGCTCCGCTTGACCAGGTCGCCGGTGCGGTACATCCGGTCACCCGGCTCGAACGGGTTGGCCACGAAGCGGTCGGCGGTCAGGTCGACACGGCCGTGGTAGCCGCGGGCGAGCTGGTGCCCGGCCAGGTACAGCTCGCCAGGAACGCCGACGGGCACCGGCCGCAGCCGGGCGTCGAGCACGTGGGCGCTGGTGTTCCACACCGGCCGACCGATCGGCACGGAACCCGTGACCGGACCGGCGATCTGGTGGAACGTGGTGGTGATCGCGGCCTCGGTCGGACCGTAGGTGTTGTGGACCGCGCCCGTGGTGCACTGCCCCAGCTGCGCGGCGAGTTCGGGGGTGAGCTCCTCGCCGCCAGCGAACAGGTGCCGCAGCGAGGACAGCGCGCCGCCCTCGCCCTCGGCGATCAGCGCCGCCAAGACGGAGGGCACGAACTCGGCGATCGTGATCCCGTGCTCACGCATGATCGACGCCAGGTAGTCCAGCTCCCGATGCCCACCCGGCCGGGTGATCACGAGCTGGGCACCGACCGTCAGCGGCAGGAAGCACTCCCACACCGAGACATCGAAGGTGAACGGCGCCCGCTGCATGATCCGGTCGACGGCAGTCACGTCGTATTCGTCCGCGAGCCAACCCAACTGGTTCACGATCGCGGCATGCGACACGGCCACACCCTTCGGGCGTCCCGTCGAGCCGGACGTGTAGATCACGTACGCGATGTGCTCCGGTCGCAGCGGCGCGTTCCGCTCGTCGTCGGTGACCGGCCCGTCGTCGACGGAATCGAGTTCCAACTGATCCAGGAGCAGGCACTCGACCGTCTCGGGCAGCACGCACCGGTGCCTGCTGTCGGTGAGCACCAGCGCAGGCGCCGCCGACTCCAGCACGTAGGAGATCCGGTCGGCCGGGTGCTCGGGATCGATCGGCACGTACGCGCCGCCCGCCCGCACGATGGCGTGCATCGCGGTCAGCATCGCCACCGACCGCTCGGTCGCCAGTCCCACCAGGGTGTCCGGGCCCACCCCCCGCTCGATCAGGTGCCGGGCCAGCCTGCTGACGCGGGCGTCGAACTCGCGGTACGAGAGCCGCTCGTCCTCGAACACGACAGCCGTCGCCTCGGGGCTGTCGGCGGCGCGGACGGCGAGCAGATCCGCGAGGGTCGTGGGCTCGGCGGGCCGCGCGGTCGCGTTCCAGGAAGCGTGGGCGGCGGTGCGGGCGGCGGGGTCCTCGACGTCGAGGTCGCCAACGGCGGTTCGCGGGTTGGCGGCCGCGGCGGCGAGCAGGACCGCGAATCCGTCGCCGAGTCGCGCCGCGGTGGCGGCGTCGAACAAGTCCGTCGCATAGGTCAGGTGCAGATCGAGACCCGCCGGACGCCCGGCCTCGTCCCTGGCGTCCACGCACACGACGTCGAGGTCGAACTGCGTGGTGTCGAGCGGCAGGTCGAGCGGTGCGATCCGGAGGTCCCCGAGTTCGAGCTCCGGGTGGACCATGTTCTGGTAGGTGAGACTCACCTGGAAAAGGGGTGAATGCGACTGCGAGCGAACCGGATCGAGCACCTCGACGAGCCGTTCGAAGGGCACGTCGGCGTTGTCGAATGCGGCCAGGTCGTTCTCGCGCACCAGGCCGAGCAGCTCCGCGAACTCGGTGCCCGCGTCGACCCGCGTGCGTAGCACCAGGGTGCCGACGAACATGCCGATCAGGTCGTCGAGCTCGGCCTCACCTCGACCGGCGATCGGGGTGCCGATCGCGATGTCCTCGGTCCCGGAGAACCGCGCCAGCAATGCTGCCAGTGCCGCGTGCACGACCATGAACGCAGTGGCGCCGTGTGCCTGGGCCAGGTACTCGATCGCCCTGTGCAGCGGGGCCCCAAGCGTGAGGGTGTGGGTGGCACCGCGGTTGGACGCGACCGCGGGACGCGGGCGGTCCAGCGGCAGTTCGAGCACATCAGGCAAACCCGCGAGCGCGGTGCGCCAGTGGTCGAGTTGCCGCGAGATCACGCTGTCCCGGTCGGACTCGGAGCCGAGCACCGCCGCGCGCCACAGCGCGAAGTCGGCGTACTGCACGGGCAGCGGCGCCCAGGACGGCGCCGTCCCGTTGGCACGGGAGGCGTAGGCCAGCGCCACGTCCCGGACCAGTGGTCCGGTCGAGAAGCCGTCCGCGGCGATGTGGTGGACCACGACGACGAGCACGTGGTCGGCATCCTCTGTCACGCGCAGCAGCCGCGCCCGCAGCGGGACCTCTGCGGTCACGTCGAACGGGGTGCGCACCAGCGTGCCGATCGTCTCGGCCAACTCGTGCGCCGTGACCGTCACGGGGGTCAGCGGGGCGGCGCCCGCCGAGGCGGCGAGCACCACCTGGTGTCCGGACCCATCGTGGTCCGGGTAGACGGTGCGGAGCACCTCGTGCCGGGCCACCACGTCCGCGACCGCGGCCTGCAGCGCCGCCACGTCGAGTTCGCCGGACAGCCGCAAGACCACCGGGATGTGGTACGCCGACGACTCGGGGTCGAACCGGTTGAGGAACCACATCCGGGACTGCGCCTGCGACAGCGGGATCCGGTCCGGCCGGGGCCCCGCGACCAGGGCGGGCCTGGCACCGGTCCCCGCACCGGGGGCGAGCCGCGCGGCCAGCGCCTCGACCGTTGGGACCTCGAACAACTCGCGCACCGGCACCGGCACGTCCAGGGCCCGGGACAGTCGTGCCGCCACCTGCGTCGCGACCAGCGAGTTGCCGCCGAGCGCGAAGAAGTCGTCGTCGGCACCGACCCGCGGGGCGCCGAGGACCTCCGCGAACACCTCCGCCACGACCCGTTCGGTCGGAGTGGACGGAGCACGGAACAACTTCGCCTCGAACACCGGCGCGGGCAACGCCTTCCGGTCCAGCTTGCCGGAGGTGTTCAGCGGGAACTCCCCGAGCAGCACGATCGCCTCGGGCAGCATGTAGCTCGGCAGCGAGGCGGAGGCATGAGCCTTCAGGTCCGCGGCGTCGAGAACCACGCCCGGCGCGGGGACCACGTATGCGACCAGCCGATCCCCCGTTGCCGTCGGGACGACAAGGACCGCGGCACCGAGCACACCCTCGTGCGACTGCAGCGCCGTCTCGATCTCACCCAACTCGATCCGCTGACCACGGAACTTCACCTGGAAGTCGGTGCGACCGATGTACTCCAGGCCACCGTCGCCGCTCCAGCGCACCAGGTCGCCGGTGCGGTACATCCGCTCACCGGACGTGGAGAACGGGTCGGCCACGAAACAGTCACTCGTCAGATCCACCCGACCGACGTAGCCGCGGGCCAGCTGCACGCCCGCGAGGTAGAGCTCACCCGGCACACCCGCGGACACCGGGTGCAGCCGCGAATCCAGCACGTAGACCCGCGAGTTCCACTCCGGCACACCGATCGACACCGAACCACCCGCCGTGGCCCCGGTGACGTCGGCGTGGGTGATCGACACCGCCGCCTCGGTCGGTCCGTACAGGTTGTGCACCCGCGCACCCGAGACACGAGTGAAGTCGTCAACGGTTGCCGCGGGCAACGCCTCACCGATCACGAACACGTGGCGCAGCGAAACGAGGTCCGCACGGGACACGGCCGCGGTGAAGACCGACAGCATCGACGGCACGAAGTCCGTGGCCGTCACACCTCGCTCCCGGATGACGCCGGCAAGGTAGGCCGGGTCCCGGTGCCCGTCCGCGGTCGCGAGAACGAGTGTCGCGCCAGCCCACAGGGGCAGGAAATACCCCCACAGCGAGACGTCGAACGTCGTTGCGGTCTTCTGCAGGTACACGTCCGACGCGTCGAGACCGTACTGGTCCGACATCCAGGCGATCTGGTTCACGATCGCCCGATGCGAGACCGCGACGCCCTTCGGCCTGCCCGTCGAACCCGACGTGAAGATCACATATGCGAGGTCATCCGGGAGCACGGCCGCTCGCCGCTCCGAATCAGCGAGGGGAGAGGAGTCGATCCCGGCCAGATCGAGGGTGTCGATCAGGAAGACAGACCTCTCCCCCGCCACCTCGAAACCGTCTCGCTCGGTGGACAACACGCACACCGGATCGGCCGCGTCCAGGATGTACCCGATCCGCTCCGCCGGATGATCCGGATCCACCGGCACATACCCGCCACCGGCGGCGAGCACCGCGTACATCCCGACCACCAGATCGAGTGAACGGCGCATTCCCAAGGCCACCAACGATTCCGGGCCAACACCTTCGCCGATCAGGAACCGGGCCAACCGGTTCACCCGCGCGGCGAACTGCGCATACGTCAGCGACTCACCCTCGAACACCAGCGCAACCGCGTCCGGAGTCGCCACCGCCCTGGCACCGAACCCGTCCAGCAACAACTCGTCCGCAACGTCGTGCCCGGTCAGATTCTGTGCCTCGACCAGCTCACGCCACTCCAGGTCGCCCAGCACGTCGACGTCGCCGACCACGACGGTCGGATCCGACGACACCGTCTCCAGGACCCGAACGAACCGCTCCGCAAACCCCGCCACGGTCGACTCGTCGAACAGATCCGTCGCGTACGTCAGCGATGCGGCGATTCCGCCCTCGGGCCGCTCCGTCATCGTCAGGTGCAGATCGAACTTCGCCGCCTGCAGATCCGCTTCGATCTGGGCGACCTCGAGCCCGGGCAGGGTGAAGCTGGTCGGCGTGAGGTTCTGGAAGGACAGCGCCACCTGGAACAGCGGATGCCTGGCGGTCGATCGGTTCGGATCGAGTACCTCCACCAGCCGCTCGAAGGGCAGGTTCGCGTGCGAGAACGCCCCGAGGTCGGACTCGCGCGTGCGGCCGAGCAACTCCTCGAAGCTCTCGCCCCCGTCGATGCGGGTCCGCAGGACCAAGGTGTTGACGAACATGCCGACGACATCGTCCAGCGACGCCTCGCCCCGACCCGCGATGGGCGAACCGATCGCGATGTCGGCACTGTTCGAGAGCCGTCCGAGCAGCAGCGCGAAGGCGGCGTGTGTCGCCATGAACAGGCTCGCGCCGCGCGCGGTCGCCAGCTCCTGCAGCCGCCGGTGGGTGTCGGCGGCGATCGAGAAGTGGAACTCGCTACCGCGGTAGGACTGGCGCGACGGCCGTGGGCGGTCGGCCGGCAGCGCGAGCAGGTCGGGCAGGTCGTCGAGCTCGGCCCGCCAGTAGTCGATGTGCCGGGTGATCTCCGAACCGGGATCGCTCTCGTCGCCGAGCAGTTCTCGCTGCCAGAGGCTGTAGTCGGCGTACTGGATCGCGAGCGGAGGCCACTGCGGCGCCGCTCCCCCCGACCTGGCCGCGTACGCGACCATCACGTCCCTGACCAGTGGTGCGAGCGAGAATCCGTCGGCCGCGATGTGGTGGACGACAACCGTCAGGACGTGCTCGTCCGGTCCGATGACGAACAGAGCGGCCCGCAGCGGCGCCTCGACGGCGACATCGAATCCATCGGACGCGAGCGTCAGGATCCGCTGCAGCACCTGCTGTTCCGTCACCGCTACCGGTGACAGGTCGAGGTCGATCGACGCGGCGGGCAGGATCTCCTGATGCGGTCCCGACCCGGAATCGGGGTACCGGGTGCGCAGCGACTCGTGCCGCTCGAGAACGTCGCGGACCGCCACCTCCAGCGCGGCGGCATCCAGGGCGCCGGACAGGCGAACCGCCAACGGCAGGTTGTCCGCCGCCGACGCGGTGTCGAATCGGTTGAGGAACCACATCCGGTTCTGCGCCGGGGACAACGGGATCAGCTCGGGGCGCAGTCGGGCCCGCAGGAGAGGTGCGGCCGCACCGGGGTCGGTGGCGGCCGCATCGAGTGCGGCGGCCAGTCCTGCGACGGTGGGCGCATCGAACAGCGCGCGCACGCCGAGCGCGGCGGCGCCGTGCTCGCGCAGCCGCGCGATCACCCTGGTCGCCGACAGCGAGTTCCCGCCGAGGTCGAAGAAGCTGTCGTCGGCGCCGACCCGCTCCGCTCCGAGCACCTCCGCGATCACCCTCGCCACCACGAGTTCTGCCTCGGTGGACGGCGCGCGGTAGTCGGCTCGGGACTCGAAGGTCGGCGCGGGCAGCGACTTCCGGTCCACCTTGCCTGCCGGGGTCAGCGGCAGGCGCTCGATTGCCACCACCGCGGCAGGGACGAGTGCGCGCGGCAGCACCACCGACGCCGCCGCGAGGATCTCGGCCGCGTCGGGCAGCCCGCCGTCGACCGTGACGACGTAGCCGACGAGCTGCTCGCCGAGCGTCGGGTGCCGGTGCACGGTGGCCGCCGCGACCCGCACGCCGGGATGCCGGGAGAGCGCGGCCTCGACCTCGCCCAGTTCGATCCGCAGGCCGCGCAGCTTCACCTGCGCGTCGGCCCTGCCGACGTAGTGCAGCTCGCCCGCCGTCAGGCGCACCAGGTCCCCGGTGCGGTAGAGGCGCTCACCCGCGACCGACGGGTGCGCGACGAAGCGTTCGGCGGTCAGCGCGGGGCGGCCGTGATAGCCGCGGGCCAGCCCGGGGCCCGACAGGTACAGCTCACCCGTGACACCGCCGGGTACCGGCCGCAGCCGCGGGTCCAGTACCAGAGCCTGGGCGCCGTCGAGCGGTGTGCCGATGGAGATCTGGTCGCCGGGGGACAACGCGCCGCCCATCGTCACGACGATGGTGGTCTCCGTGGGGCCGTAGCTGTTGACGAACCGGCGCCCGGGGCCGAACCGCTCTACGAGCTGCGGCGGGCACACCTCGCCACCGACCACGACGGTCCGCAGGTCGGGGAGCACCGAGGGGTCGACGGTGGTCATCGCGGCAGGTGCGGTGAGCACGTGGCTCACCCGCTGGGCGCGCATCAGCTCGGTGAGCTCGTCGCCCCCGGTCACCTCCGGCGGGACGACCACCATGGTCGCGCCTGCACTGAACGCCTGGATCATCTCGAACAGCGAAGCGTCGAAGCTGGCAGAGGACAGCCGCAGCACCCGCGAGGACGCGTCGGTGCCCAGCTCCGGCCTGGCGTCCGCGGTGAAGGCGGCCAGGCCGGTGTGGGTCACGGTGACGCCCTTCGGCATTCCCGTAGACCCGGACGTGTAGATCAGGTACGCGGGATGCCCGGCGCGCAGCGGCCGGATCCGGTCGACGTCGGCGATCGGCGCGTCCGACTCCCCCGGTGCGTCGGTGACGGGAACCCAGTGCACCGAACCGGGCAGACCCGACGCGGTGACCGCATCGGTCAGCCCCAGTGCGGCACCGGAATCGGTGAGCATGTGCTCGATCCGCTCGGCCGGATAGGTGGGGTCGACGGGCACGAAAGCGGCGCCGGTCTTCGCGACCGCCCACATCGCGACGACCGCGTCGGCGGTGCGCGGCAAGGCGATCGCGACGACGGTCTCGGGGCCGGCGCCGCGGTCGATCAGCACCCGCCCCAGCCTGTTCGAGCGGCGGTCCAGCTCGGCGTAGGTCATCTCGCCCGCCGCGGACACCAGCGCGGTTTCGCCCCGGCCGACGCCCGCGGTCACGATCTCGGGCAGGGTCCGCGCGGCAACGGCCTGCGGACCCGACAGCGCCGCAGCGCCTGTCGCGGCGCCGTCACCGAGCAGGTCGATGTCGCCGACCACGACGGACGGGTCGGCGACGACGGCGCGCAGGATGCGTCCGAGCATCGCCGCGAAGGTGTCCACGGTGGCTCGGTCGAACAGGTCGGTGGCGTAGGTCCACACGATCGCGGTCGGCAGCTCGGTCCCCGCCTCCGAACGCAGCGTCAGCTGGAGGTCGAACTTCGCAGGAACGATCCCGAGATCCTCTGCCGCGATGGTCAATCCCGGCAGGGCCAGCTCGGTGAGACCGTCCTGCTCCTGCGACAGCGCCACCTGGAATATCGGGGCGTATGCCTGGGACCTGACCGGTTGCAGCAGGTCGATCAGTCGCTCGAAGGGCAGATCGGCGTTCTCGTAGGCGGCCAGGTCGCCCTCGCGCACCCGCCCGAGCAGATCCCCGAAGCCGCGTCCGCGGTCGACCGGGGTGCGCAGGGCGAGCGTGCCGACGAACATTCCGACCAGGTCGTCGAGCGCCCGCTCCCCGCGGCCTGCGATCGGGGTACCGACCACCACGTCGTCGGTGGCGCCCAGGCGCGCCAACAGCACGGCCAACGCTGCGTGGACCACCATGAAGAGCGTGGCCCCGTGCTCGCGACCGAGTGCGGCGAGCGCCGCCGTGAGCTCGGCGTCCAGCGGCAACGCGGTGGTGTCACCGCGCAGCGACGCCATCGCCGGCCGGGGACGGTCCGTCGGCAGCTCGAGCAGTTCGGGCGCACCGGCGAGCCGGTCACGCCAGTACCGAGCCTGTTCCCCGGCGCGCGAGGCCGGGTCGGCCTCGTCGCCGAGCAGCCGGTGCTGCCACAGGCTGTAGTCGGGGTACTGCACCGGCAGCGGAACCCACCGAGGCGTCGATCCCGCGGCCCGCGCCGTGTAGGCGGCGACCAGGTCACGCGCAAGCGGTGCCATGGACGCACCGTCCGCCGCGATGTGGTGCACCACGACCGCCAGCACGTGCTCGGTATCGGACAGCCGGAACAGGCTGCCACGCAGCGGGATCGACGTGGTGACGTCGAATCCTCCTGACAGCTCCGCCAACACGGCCGCGCGGAGTCCGGCCTCGTCGCCGACGGAGGAGGGGGTCAGGATCAGCGGCGCCTCGTCCGCGGCGAGAACCCGCTGGACGGGTCCGTCGGCGTCCTCGGGGAACACGGTGCGCAGCGCCTCATGGCGCTCGAGGACGTCACGGACCGCCGCGCCCAGCGCGTCGGTGTCGAGTTCACCGGTCAGCCGGAGCACCAACGGGATGTTGTACGCGACGGACTCTGGGTCGTACCTGTTGAGGATCCACATCCGCGATTGCGCGGGCGAGAGCGGGATCCGCTCCTGGCGCGGTCCTGCCGCCAGCGCGGGCCGCTCGGTCCGCTCGGCCGCCTCGAACTCGACCGCGAGCGCGGCGACGGTCGGTGCCTCGAAGATCGTCCGCACGGCGAGCGCGGTGCCCGCGGTCTCGTTGAGCCTGCCGATCACCCGCGTCGCGGAGAGCGAGGTGCCACCGAGGGTGAAGAAATCGTCCAGTGCGCCGACCCTATCGGCGCCGAGGACCTCGGCGACGACGGCAGCGACGAGTCGCTCGGCGGCGGAGCGGGGTTCGATGTGCGGGGCGGCGTCGAACACGGGCTCCGGCAAGGCTCGGCGATCGACCTTGCCCGCCGGGGTGGTCGGGATCTCGTCGAGCACCGTCACGGTGGCGGGCACCATGTACGCGGGCAGCAGCCGTCCGACGTGCGCGAGCAGGCCGCTGGTATCGAGTTCACCCGCCGCCGTCACGTAGGCGACGAGCGCGGTCGTCCCGGACTCGGCGCGATGCGCGACGGTGACCGCGAACTCGACGTCGGTGTGGGACGAGAGGGCGGCATCGATCTCGCCGAGCTCGATCCGGAACCCGCGCACCTTCACCTGATGGTCTGTGCGGCCCAGGTATTCGAGCTCCCCCGAGCGGCCGCGGCGGGCCAGGTCGCCGGTGCGGTACAGCCTGGTGCCCGAGCCGTGGGGGTCGGCGACGAAGCGCTCGGCGGTCAGCCCCGCGCGGCCCCGGTAGCCGCGGGCGAGGGCCTCGCCCGCCAGGTACAGCTCGCCGATCGCACCGCCGGGCACCGGGTGCAGGCGGGTGTCGAGGATCAGCGCGGTGGTGCCCCGGATCGGTCCGCCGATACGCACCGGATCGCCCGCGCTCATCGGCCCGGACAGCGTCGCCACCACGGTCGACTCGGTGGGCCCGTAGGCGTTGAACATCCGCCGACCCGGCGCCCAGCGCCGGACCAGCGCCGGGTCGCAGGCATCGCCGCCGACGATCACGGTGTGCACCTCAGGCAGCGCGGCGGGGTCCAGGGTGGCCAGCGCCGCCGGGGTCACGAAGGCGTGCGTCACGCCCGTCTCGCGCATGACCGCGGCCAGCTCCGCCCCGCCGTACACGCCGGACGGCACCACGGTCATCGCGGCGCCGGCACCGACGGCCATGAGCAGTTCGAGGATCGACGCGTCGAAACTCGGCGATGCGAAATGCAGGGTGCGGCTGGTGTTGTCGAGCCGGTAGCGCTGCACCTGTTCGGCGGCGAGCGCGGCGAGACCCGCATGGGTGACGACGACGCCCTTGGGCACGCCCGTCGACCCGGATGTGTAGATGACGTAGGCGGGATGATGCGCCAGCAACGGCGCCGTGCGGTCGGCATCGGTGATCGGAGCGTCCGAGAGTGCGGGCCTTCCGCCGTCGGTGTCGTCGTCGACCCGCAGCCAGTCCACCGTCACCGGCAACGCGTCGACCGTGCCCGCGTCGGTCAGCCCGAGTCTCGCGCCGGAGTCGGCGAGCATGTGCGCGATCCGCTCGGCCGGATAGGTCGGGTCGACCGGCACGAAGGCCGCCCCGGTCTTGGCGATGGCCCACACCGCGAGCACCGAGCGCTCGGACCGCGGGACGGCCATCGCGACAACGGTTTCCGGACCGACACCGCGACCGATCAACGCCCAGGCGAGGCGGTCCGACCGGGCGTCGAGCTCCTGGTAGGACAGCGCGCCGTCGGCGCCGACCAACGCGGTGCCGCCCCCCGCGGCCGCGACAGCGTCACGCAGGATCCGGGGCAGGGTGCGGGTCGGGATCGCCTCGGTGGGGGCGGGTTCCGCCCGCTCGGACTCGACGCGCAGATCGATGTCCCCGACGACCGCGGACGGATCGGTGGCCACGGCCCGCAGGATCCGGCCGAGCCGGCCCGCGAGGCCTGCGACGGTGTCGGCGTCGAACAGATCGGTGGCGTACGTCCAGGTGACCCGGTCGCCCGCGACCGCCACGTGCAGGTCGAACTTGGCGATCGCGGCGTCAAGAGGCAGTGCGGTTGCGGTGATCCCCGGCAGTTCCAGGCTCGTCTCCGCGACATCGTCGGTCGAGAGCACCACCTGGAACAGCGGATGGTGCGCCGTGCTGCGGGCAGGCGCGAGCACCTCGACAAGCCGCTCGAACGGCAGGTCGGCGTGTTCATACGCGTCGAGGTCGGTGTCCCGGCACGCGTCGAGGAGATCGGTGAACGCGGCGCCAGCGTCGACGGGCGTGCGCAGCACCAGGGTCCCGACGAACATGCCGACCAGGTCGTCGAGACCCTGCTCGCCGCGCCCTGCGACGGGGGTGCCGATCGCGATGTCGGCGGTTCCGGACAATCGCGCCAGCAGCACGGCCAACGCCGCGTGCCACACCATGAAGGTGGTTGCGCGGTGTGCGCGGGCGAGTTCGGCTACGGCCGTGTGGATCTCGGGGTCGAGGGTGAAGTCCATGGTCGCGCCGCGGTGCGAGGCGACCGTGGGGTGCGGGCGATCGGTTGGCAGCTCCAGTCGCTCGGGCAGGCCGGCGAGGGCGCCGGTCCAGTACGCGAGCTGCCGCGCCGCGCGCGAGGACGGATCGCGCTCGGCGCCGAGCGCCTCGCGCTTCCACAGTGCATAGTCGGCGTACTGCACGGGAAGCGGCGACCAGGCCGGGATCAGGCCCTGCGCACGGGCGACATACGCGGCCATCACGTCCCGGGCCAGCGGACGCATCGACCAGCCGTCGGCAGCGATGTGGTGGACGACCAGCACCAGCACGTGATCGTGCTCGGTCACCCGCAGCAGCTGTACCCGCAGCGGCACCTCGGCTGTGACGTCGAAACCGGCGGCGACCAGTGCGGTCACGGTGACGGTCACCTCGTCGGGGTCGGTCGGCCGCGGCGTCAGGTCGGCGGCGGTGCCGCCAATCGACGCGGCGGCCGTGCCGCCAATCGACGCGGCGGCGGGGCGGATCGCCTGCCGCGGACCGTGTCCGGTGTCCGGGTAGACGGTGCGCAGCACCTCGTGCCTGTCCACGACGTCCGCGACGGCGGCCGCGAGCGCGGCCGGGTCGAGGTCGCCGGACAGCCGCAGCGCCACCGCGATGTTGTAGGCGCCCGAGGCGGCATCGAATCGGTTCAGCAGCCACATCCGATGCTGGGCAGGCGAGAGCGGCAGCGGGTCCGGGCGTTCTCCCGCGACCAGTTCCGGCAGCGCGGTGCCGCGCCTGGCGACGGTCGCGGCGGCCGCAAGGGCGCGAACGGTTGGCGCGTCGAACAGTTCCCGCACGCCGAGGCCGGTGCCGAATTCGGCGTTGACCCGGGCCATCACCCTTGTCGCGGTGAGCGAGTTGCCGCCCAGTTCGACGTAACCGTCGGTGGCGCCGACCCGCTCGCGATCGAGCACGTCGGCGAAGATCCGGGCCACGGCGCGTTCGGCAGGCGTGCGCGGTTCCTCGAAGGCCGTCGCGGCGAACACGGGCTCGGGCAGGGCGCGGCGGTCCAGCTTGCCGGTGGGCCCGAGCGGCATCGCGTCGAGCGGTACGAAGGACGAGGGCACCATGTAGGCGGGCAGCTCGGCCGCCGCGTGTGCGGCCAGGGCGTCGAGGTCCGGCTGCTCGGCGCCCGAGGTGGTGACGTAGCCGACCAGCCTCGCGGTCTCTCCGGTGCCGAGCACAACGACGGCGGCCGACGCGACGCCGGGTGCGGACTGCAGCACAGCCTCGATCTCGCCGAGCTCGAGGCGCTGTCCGCGCAGCTTCACCTGGAAGTCGGTGCGGCCCAGGTACTCCAGCTCGCCCGCGATGTTCCACTGCACGAGGTCGCCGGTGCGGTACATCCGCTCCCCCGCCGCGAACGGGTTCGCCACGAACCGGTCCGCGGTGAGGTCGGGCCTGCCGACATAGCCGCGGGCCAGCTGGATTCCTGCGAGGTAGAGCTCACCTGCGACCCCGATCGGCGCCGGGCGCAGCCGCGCGTCGAGCACGTACACCCGCGTGTTCCACACCGGGGCGCCGATCGGCACCGGGCCGGGCGGCGCCGGGTCGGTCTCGTGGAAGGTCACGTCCACGGCGGCCTCGGTGGGGCCGTAGAGGTTGTGCAGGTGAGCACCGAGCCGCTCGTGGAAGCGCACCACGGCGGCACGGGGCAGCGCTTCTCCGCTCGCGAACACCTGCCGCAGCGATCCGCACGCCGCGGTGTCGCCGTGCTCGAGGAAGACCTCCAGCATGGACGGGACGAAGTGCGCGGTGGTGACACCCTCGTCGCGGATCAATGCCGACAGGTATCCCGGGTCCCGATGCCCGTCCGGCTCGGCCACGACGAGCCGGGCCCCGGTCGCGAGCGGCCAGAACAGTTCCCACACCGAGACGTCGAAGGTGGCGGGGGTCTTCTGCACCACCACGTCACACCCGTCGATGGGGTAACTGTCCTGCATCCAGCGCAGCCGGTTGACGATCGCGCGATGCGTGACGGCGACGCCCTTGGGCCTGCCGGTCGAGCCCGAGGTGTAGAGGACGTACGCGATGTCATCGGCGAGCAGTGGAGCCGTCCGCTCGGCGTCGGCGATCGGGCCGTGGTCGTACGAGGACAGCTCCAGGTCCTCGACCCGGACCACCGTGGGGTGTCCGGCGAGCGCGTCACCTGCAGTCAGAACCAGTGCGGGCGCGGCATTGTCGAGCACGTACGCGTTGCGGGTCTCGGGATGCTGCGGGTCGATCGGCAGGTAGGCACCACCCGCACGCACCACGGCGTGGATCGCGACGATCTGCTCGGCCGAGCGGCGCATCGCCACACCGACCACGGATTCCGGGCCGACCCCGCGTGAGATCAGCCAGCGGGCAAGGCGGTTCACGTCCGCATCGAACTCGGCGAAAGTGGCGGTGTGGCCCGCGAAGGTGAGCGCGCCGGCGTCAGGGGTGCCGGCCGCGGCAGCGTCGAGCAGCACCGGCAACGTCGCGTCGTCGTGGTCGCGGTCGGTGTCGTTCCATGCCCGCACGGTGAGCTCGCGTTCGCCCGCGGTGAGCAGGGAGAGGTCGCGGACCGCGAGCCCGGCATCCGAGGTCATCGCGGCGAGCACGCCCGCGAGCCGGGTGGACATCCGGTCGATCTCCTCGCCCGCGAATGCGTCGGGCGCGTACTCGAGGGTCAGCCGCAGGGTGGGCTCGAGCACCGTCACGAGCGTCACCGGGTAGTGCGTGGCGTCCGCGACGTCGATGCCGCGCACCCGCATGCCGGCGATGTCGGTGGTCTCGTCGAATCCCGCCCGATCGATCGGGTAGGACTCGAACACCGTCAGCGTGTCGAAGTCCACGCCGATCCCGGCCGCCGCCTGGATCTCCGTCATTCCCAGGTGATGGTGCTCGAGCAGGCGCGCCTGCTCGGACTGCAGCCGGTCGAGCAGGGTGGCAACCGTGTCGGTGTCCGTCAACCGCAGCCGGACCGGGATGGTGTTGATGAACAGGCCCAGCGTCTCCTCGACTCCGGGCAGTTCGGCCGGACGTCCGGAGACGGTCGCGCCGAATACGACATCCTCGCGGGACAGGTAGCCGGACAGCAGGATTCCCCACGCGGCCTGGATCACGGTGTTGACGGTGACGCCGCAGCCGCGGGCCAGGGCCGCGACCTCGCCCGCGAGCTCGGCCGGCACCGGGACGTCCGTCTCCAGCGGGGTCGACCGGGTCTCGGGCCGCCCGGCCGCCAGCCGGGTCGGTTCGGTTGCCCCGTCGAGTGCACGCGTCCACGCCGCGACCGCACCCTCTCGGTCCCGCTCGGCGAGCCACTCGAGGTGACGCCGGTAGGGGCGTGCCGGGATCGGCAGCGGCGCATCGGTGGCGTAGAGGACGAGTAGGTCCTTGACGAACAGCGGCATCGACCAGCCGTCGAACAGGATGTGATGGTTGGTGATCACCAGTGACGCGCGAGCATCGGAACGGACGAGCACGAATCTCAGCAGCGGGGCCGCCGCCATGTCGAACGCCTCGAGCCGCTGCGCCTCGGCGACCGCACGCACATGGTCACCGAAAACCTCAGCGGCACAGTCCTCCTGGCGCCACGGCACGTCGACCGTCGCCCGCACCAGCTGGACGGGAGTGCCGTCGGCGTCGTAGACGAATCCGGCGCGCAGGGCCGCGTGACGCTCGAGCAGCCGCTCGGCGGCGCGACCCAGTCGGGCCGCGTCCACCTCACCGCCGAGGTCGAGCACGATCTGACCGGTGTACACGTCGACCGAGTCGGCCATCAGTCCGGCGTGGAAGAGCAGACCGGACTGCAGCGGGGCGAGAGACCAGATGTCTTCCAGCGCACCGGAGCTGCGCTCCCATGCCTCGATCTGTGCCTGGTCCACCGCGACGAGCGACACATCTGAGGGGGTGAGCCCGCCCGCCGACGCACTCGTCGCGTGCGCGGCGAGCCCCTCGAGCGCGGTGCGCCACAGCCCCGCCAGCGCCGACACCTCCGGCTCCGTGAGCACCCCGGCCGGGAAAGCGAAGGTGGCCGAGAGCTGCTCGCCCGCTGGGCCGTCGCTGACCACCGCGTTGATGTCGAGTGCAAGGGACACCGGCATCCCGGCGCCGCTGCCGTCGTTCAGGCCTGCGTCGCCGACGGGGATCCAGCCGCGCTCGCGCAGCTCGGCAGGCAGTTCGGCGGTGCCGATCCGGCCGAGGTAGTTGAAGCCCACCTGCGGTGCCGGGAACTGCGCCAGCGCCGCACCGGTGTCCTCGCGCCGGTATCGCAGCAGCCCGAAGCCCGCACCGCTGCCCGGCACCCCGCGCAGCTGCTCCTTGACCGCCTTGATCGCACGGCCGGCGGCCGGTCCCCCCGCGAGCGCGGCGTCGACGTCGACCCCGTCCAGCCCGATCCGAACCGGGTAACTGGTGGTGAACCAGCCGACCGTGCGCGAGAGGTCCGCCCCCGCAAGCAGATCCTCCTCACGACCGTGCCCCTCGAGGGCGAGCAGCAGCGACGTGCCCTCGCCGTCGGTTCCGCGCCGCCAGGCCGCGACGGCCAGACCGAGCGCGGTGAGCAGGCCGTCGTTGACGCCGCCCCGGTAGATCGTCGGCAGCGTGGTGAGCAGGGTGGCTGTCACCTCGGGCGAGAGCTCGACCGGTACCCGGAGCACGGTGGCGCCCGTGTCCTCGGTGGGGTCGAGGGGGCGCGAACCCAGCAGCGGGGTCGGCCCGTCGAGGATGCGGCGCCAGGCGTCGAGTTCTCCGAGCAGCTCGGGCCGCGCGCTCGCCTCGGCGAGGCCGTGGGCCCAGCGGCGAGCGGATGTCTCCACCGGCGCGAGCGCGGGCGCCTGACCGGCCGAGACCTGTTCCCACGCCACGGCGAGGTCGGGAACCAGGATTCGCCAGGAAACCCCATCGATCACCAGGTGATGCGCCACCAGGAGAATCCGGCCCGGCGCGGCACCCGGGTCGACCCAGACCACCTGCAGCATCACCCCGGCACTCGCGTCGAGCCTGCCGACCGCGGCCTCGCACTGCGCGGTGACCTCGGCGTCGAACTCCCGGCTTTCCGGCCGGGTGGCGGTCGGCACCCTGCTGACAATCCCCTCGGACGCGACGGCGCCTGCGGGCGCGACCACGAGGTCGCCCCCGTCCAGGCGCGAACGAAGCAGATCGTGGTGGTCGACGACGGCGCCGACGACGCGACGTAGGCGTTCCTCGTCGAGATCGGCTGGGACGGTGAGGGCGACGGCCTGATAGAAGCGATCGATGTTGCCGCCCCGCTCGAGGACGCCCCTGGCGATGGGCGTCAGCGGCAGCGAGCCGACTCCACCGCCGGGCAACTCCGCCAACCGGACGCGCTGCTCGTCGTCGGCCCGGCGGGCCACCTCGGCGAGCGCGGCAACGGTCTTGCGCTCGAACACCTCGCGGGGCGTGATCAGCAGACCGGCAGCCTTGACCCGCGAGACCAGTTGGATCGCGATGATGCTGTCGCCGCCCATGGCGAAGAAGGATTCGTCGACACCGACCGCCTCGACGTGCAGGACCGCGGCGACGGCGGCCGCGATCACCTGTTCGGCTGCGGTCGAGGGCGCACGGAACGACACCGCGCCCGAACGGAAGTCCGGATCGGGCAGCGCGGCACGGTCCACCTTGCCCGCGGGTGTGAGCGGCACCGCGTCCAGCGCGATGATCAGCGACGGCACCATGTGCGCAGGCAGGAAGTCCCCGGCGAAGGCGGCGAGAGCGGCGGCATCGAATGGATGCCCCGGCCGCACCCGCACGTACGACACGAGGACCGAACCGCCGGGATCCCGTTGATGGGCAACCGAGATGGCGAAGTCCACCGACTCGTGCGCGGACAGCACCGCGTCGATCTCGCCGAGTTCGATGCGGAACCCTCGCACCTGAACCTGGAAGTCGCTGCGCCCCACGTATTCCAGCGCGAACCGCTCATCATCGCCGCGCTCCCAGCGCACCACGTCGCCGGTCCGGTACAGCCGGTCGCCCTGTCCCCCGAACGGGTCGGCGACGAAGCGGGCGGCCGTCAGGTCGGGCCTGCGGTGGTAGCCGCGGGCCAGGCCGGGCCCGCCGAGGTACAGCTCGCCGGGCACACCCGCCGGGACGGGGCGCAGCCACTTGTCGAGGACCACGGCCCGCGCACCCTGGATCGGCGAGCCGATGGTGACGGCCCGAGCCTCCGCGGCCTCCTCGGCTGCACCCACGAGGGCGCCACTCGAGGTGATGATGATCGTCGACTCCGTCGGACCGTACGTGTTGAAGAAGCGGCAACGGGCGCCGAACCGGTCGGCCAGTTCCGGCGGGCAGACGTCGCCGCCGACCACGACGGCCTCGAGCGCGTCCAGCGACGAGGCATCGACGGTCCCGAGCACGGCGGGCGCCGAGATGATGTGGGTGACGCGTGCGGACCGCAGCAGCGCGGTCAGGTCCGCGCCGCCGTAGACCTCGGGCGCAGCGATCACCATGGCGGCGCCCGCGCTGAACGCCTGCACCATCTCGAAGACCGACGCGTCGAAGCTCGACGAGGAGAACCGCAGCACCCGCGATCGCGTGTTCACACCCAGCTCCGGCCGAGCCGCGGCGGCGAAGGGCGCGAGGCCCGCGTGCGTCACGACGACGCCCTTCGGCGCACCGGTCGACCCGGAGGTGTAGATCATGTAGGCCGGGTGTGCGGCGGTGAGCCGCGCGGGCCGGTCGGCGCCGGTCACCGGTCCCTCCGGCAGCAGCGCGTACTCCGCCCCGAGATCCGGATCATCGAGCGAGAGCCAGTCCACCGGGCCCGGCAGCGCGACCTCGCCCGCCCGGTCCGTGATCCCGATCGCGGCGCCCGAATCGGTGACCATGTGGGCGATCCGCTCCGCCGGATAGGTCGGGTCGACCGGGACGAACGCGCCGCCGGTCTTCGCGATCGCCCACACCGCCACGATCGATTCGATCGACCGCGGCAGCGACACCGCGACGAAGTCGCCTGGTCCGACGCCGCGGGCGAGCAGCGCGCGGGCCAGCCGGTTCGCCTGCGCGTCGAGCTCCCGGTAGGTCAGGGTGCGGTCACCGCTGTACAGCGCGGCCCCGTCCGGATTGGCCTGCACCCCGGCGGCGAACAGGTCGGGTAGCAGCGCAGGCGCGGGCGCCTCGGGGCCGTGCGCGGGAACCAGGGACGCGCGCTCGGTTCCCGTCAGCACGCCGAGGTCGAAGACCCTCTGCTCTGGGTCGGCGCCCCGGAACTCCGCGAGCAGGGCCAGGAAGCGCCCGCGGTGCCCGGCGAGATCCCGCTCGCTGTAGAGGTCCGGGTTCGCCTCGAAGTCGATGCGCGAACTGGATCCCGCGACGGCCGGGTAGATGTTGACCGACAGATCCTCGACGGGCCCGGTGCTGAGCACGTGGAACCGCCCGGTGAGCGCGCCGAGCCGGATCTCCGAGTGGAAGTTCATGATGTTGATCGCGGGCCCGAAGAAGCCACGTTCGGCGGTGGCACCGATGTCGCGCCGGATGTCCTCGTGCCGGTAGCGCTGGTGGCGAAGGGCACCGGTCAGTTCCAGCTGCATCGCCGCGATCAGCTCGCCGACGGTGGTCTCCGGTGCGATGCGCACCCGGAGGGGGACGACGTTCGAGACCATGCCGCCCGAGCGTCGGAGCAGCGCGGTGGTGCGAGCGGAGACCGGCAGGCTCAGCACGACGTCCTGCGCCCCGGTCAGAAGCGACAGGTAGGCCGCCATCGCGGCGACCGCGGTCGGGGTGAACGCCGAATCGGCCCGGCCCGGTATCGGGCCCTCCTCGATCGCCGGTCCGCCCACGACCCGCGACTGCGCCACGGCCGGCGCGGGCCGCCCCGCGAGACTGATCGCGGGCGGCAGGCCGTTCGCCTTGGCCGTCCAGTACTCGCGGTCGCGCAGGAAACGCGAGGATTCCCGGTACTCCGACTCGGCCAGGGCGACCGCCCGCAGGTCCCCCGCGAGCGCGGGGGTCGCGCCGGCGCCCGTGGCCGAGGCCGTGTACAGCTCGGCCACCCGGTTCATGAAGGTCATCGCGCCGAAGCCGTCGAGGACGATGTGGTGGATGCGGCAGTACCAGTAGTAGTGGCCGTCTCCGATGCGGAGGGTGGCCGCCTTGATCAACCGGTCCGAGAGCAGGTCGAGGGGCGTGGAGAACTCGGCGCGCATCCACCCGTGCGCGGCCGCAGCGGGGTCGGCCTCCGACCGGAAGTCGAGGTGCTCGACGTCGTCGCTCAGCGCGAAGTCGACGACCTGGTGTGGCTCGGCGTCGAGCTCGACGATCCGCAGCATGCCCGTCCCGAACTCACGGGCCGCGGCCTGGCTGGCCCGCCGGAGCGCGTCGACGTCCAGCGCACCGTCCACCTCCACGTACTGGGCGATGGTGAGCGGCACGTCCGGCGCCAAGTGTTGCGCGAACCACATGCCGCGCTGAGCGGGAGAGAGTGGAAACGGACTGGAGGTCCCGACAATTCCGTCATTGCCCTCAAAACGGGCACACGGGGCAGCGACGGACTCGGCCGGTTCCAATACAGATCCTTCGTGGGGCGCGGGCGCTCACGTCGGCAGGACGCGAGCCACCACACAGGGTGAACAGGACTATTGAGGCAGCGACGCCCCCGGCATCGGCCGGGTCTGACGACAGACACCGGATCCGACATTCACTGCCCCAACACCAGTCAACGGCTCACTGGCAGCGGTTAGGTTTGCATAACCTCTTAGTCGAGTCAACCTCTTTTGGCGCTGTTCTCCAAATGAGATCAGCCCTCCAGCTTGTACCCCAACCCGCGCACGGTGACCAGGTGCTCCGGCTTGGCCGGATCGGCCTCGATCTTCGACCGCAGGCGCTTGACGTGCACGTCGAGGGTCTTGGTGTCGCCGACGTAGTCGGCACCCCACACCCGGTCGATGAGCTGGCCTCGGGTGAGCACCCGTCCGGAGTTGCGCAGCAGGTACTCGAGGAGGTCGAACTCCTTGAGCGGGAGCATGACCGTGTCGCCGTTGACCTGGACGATGTGGCGCTCGACGTCCATCCGCACCGGGCCCGCCTCGAGCACGCCGTCGTCGGCATCGCTGTCTGAGTCGTTGTCGGCGCCGCGCCGCAGCACCGCCCGGATCCGGGCGATCAGTTCCCTGGCCGAGTAGGGCTTGGTGACGTAGTCGTCGGCGCCCAGTTCCAGGCCGACCACCTTGTCGATCTCGCTGTCGCGGGCGGTGACCATGATCACCGGAACGCCGGAGCGCGCCCGGAGTTGCTTGCACACGTCGGTGCCGCTCATCCCGGGGAGCATCAGGTCCAGCAGCACGATGTCCGCGCCGGACCGGTCGAACTCGGCGAGGGCGGACGGTCCGTCCCCCACCACCGTCGCCTCGAACCCCTCCTTGCGGAGCAGGAACGCGAGCGGGTCGGCCAACGACTCCTCGTCCTCCACGATCAACACATTCGTCACCGGTTTGCCTCCAGACTCGGCGCAGCCTCGTGCTGCGTCACTTCGTGATCGATCGATGCGGTCTTGTTCGCTGCGGACGTCTCGTCCGCAGCGGGGGGTGTGTCCGCGATCGGCGCGGACCTGAGCTGGATCCCGGGAGCCGAGATCGCACTCCTCGCCGGCGCGTCATCGGCGTCGTCGGAGAGTTCCTCGTGCCACGGAATGTGCAGCGTGAAGGTGGACCCGGTGCCCACCTTGCTCCACAGCGTGATGGAGCCGTTGTGGTTCGCCGCCACGTGCTTGGCGATCGCGAGGCCGAGTCCGGTACCGCCGGTGGATCGGGACCGCGCCTTGTCGACGCGGAAGAAGCGTTCGAACACCCGCTCCTGGTCCTCGCTCGCGATGCCGATCCCACGGTCGGTGACGGCGATCGCGACCTTGTCACCCCGCCTGGACCGGCTCACCGACACCGGCGAACCCTGCGGCGAGTACGCGATCGCGTTCTCGACAAGGTTCGACAGCGCGGTGATGAGCAGGGTCCGGTCGCCCAGCACCTCGAGTCCGCTCGGCCGGTCGGCGGTGACCGTGATCCCGGCCGCCTCCGCGGTGAGCCGCGAACGGCGCATGGCCTCCTCGACCACCTCGTCCACGTCGACCACCTCGAGGTCGGGCAGCTTCTCCGCGCCCTGCAGGCGGGAGAGCGCGATGAGTTCGCTGACCATGTTCCCCAGCCGCTTCGACTCGCTGAGCACCCGCTCGCCGAAGTGCCGCACGGATTCCGGATCGTCGGCGGACTCGAGGAGCGCCTCGGCCAGCAGGCCCATCGCGCCGACCGGGGTCTTGAGTTCGTGACTGACGTTGGCGACGAAGTCGCGGCGGGTGGCCTCCATGCGGACCTGCTCGGAGTCGTCGTCCGCGAACAGCACGACGAATCGGCGGTCCTGCTCGCTGAGCAGCCGGGCCACCCCGCGCACCGCGATCTTGTTCCTGCCGCGGGCCGGGTTCTTGATGCTCAGGTCCATCTCGACCGGCACCCCGGTCGTCAGCACCTGATTCGCCGCCTGCCAGGCCCGCTCTTCGACCGTGCGGTTGCGCACCAGGCCCAGCTCCTCGGCGCGCGGATTGAAGAGCACCACATCGTGGAACCGGTCCACCACCGCGATGCCGCTGTGTGAGGCGAGCACGATGAGGTCGAGGACCTGGGACATGGTCAGGCCGGCCTGTTCGGCTTCGCGCCTGGAGAATCGGTTCTTCAGGAACGGGACGAGGACCCCGCCGACCAGGTACCCGCCGAACGCGGCAACCACGGCCAGGAGCACGGCCTGAACAACACTCACAGCGCAATCGTACGGTCGCGTAAAGCCAGGCGGACGCAGGGTGGAGGCATTTCACCGCACGTCATGGCCCCGCGGCGCCCTGTTTTCCGGCTGTTCACCCGGTGTTTGGGTCGCTCCGCCGGAGCCCCCGAGGCCGCGACGATCTCCGCCGCGCAGTCCCCACTGGCCGGCCACCACTTTAATGGCGACAGAAATCGTTATCAATAAGCTAGGGTGGCCCCTACCCCTCAGCGGCAATCGCGACTCATCCTGCTGTCCGCGCCGGGAATTCGTCCGCCGCCGTCACGAGGAGACCGACCTCACCATGCCTTCCTTCCGATCTCGCACCCGAGCCACATTCGCGAACACGCTGACGGTGGCTGCCGTGGCCGCCTCACTGACCCTCGGTTCGGCATCGCTCCACCCTGCCTCGGCCGCGCCCCCCGCAGCGAACGGCGCGGCCTCGGTACCGACCGGTACCACGCACGCGGGTCGGTGGATCACCGACTCCGATGGACGGGTGCTGATCACGAGCGGCGTCAACATGGTGGCCAAACACGCGCCTTACGCACCCGACGCACTGGGATTCGGCGACGACGACGCACAATTTCTCGCGGACAACGGGTTTGACAGTGTGCGTCTGGGCCTTATCTGGAAGGCCATCGAACCGAATCCCGGCGTCTACGACGATGCCTACTTGGCGCGGATCAAGAACACCGTCGGTGTGCTGGCTTCGCACGGCATCACCACGCTGATCGACATGCACCAGGACCTGGCGAACGAGAAGTTCCAGGGCGAGTGGCAACCCGACTGGGCTGTGCTCGACGACGGGCTTCCCGCGTTCCCGAAGTTGGGCTTCCCCTACAACCAGTTCGCGATGCCGGCACTCCTGGCCAACTACGACAACTTCCTCGCGAACAAGGCAGGTCCGGGCGGGATCGGCATCCAGGACCGATTCGCGGCGGCATGGGCCCACACCGCCGGCTACCTGCGCGGAACGACCGGTGTCATGGGCTACGACCTGCTGAACGAGCCCTGGCCGGGCAGCTCCTATCCACTGTGCATCGTCGGCGACTGTGCGGCCGCGAACGCCAAGCTCACCGCGATGCACCACCGGCTCGCGAAGGCGATCCGGGCCCAGGACCCGGCCACGATGGTGTTCTACGAGCCGTTCTCACTGTCCAACGCCGGCGTGCCGCCGAACCCCGGGACCACAGGGGATCCCAACGAGGCGTTGTCCTTCCACGACTACTGCACGTTCGCGGCGCTCAGCGGCGGCTCCGGCTCTGCATCGGGCGACGTGTGCGGGCCGTTCGACGACTCCGTCTTCACCCATGCCGAGGCCCATGCCAGCGCCACCGGCGCCGGACTGCTGCTCACCGAGTTCGGCTCAACCGACGACGAGAAGACCCTGATCGCGACGCTTGATCGCGCCGCGAAGAACATGGTCGGCTGGCAGTACTGGGCGTACTGCGGGTGCGATGACCCGACCACCCAGGACCAGGCCGGGCAGGCCATCGTGCTCGACCCCGCCAAGCCCCCGACCGGGGACAACGTCCGGTGGAACAAGGTGAAGACGTTGGCCGTGCCGCATCCGCGTCTGGTGTCCGGGACGCCGCTGTCCTACGGGTTCGATCGCGCGACGTCGACTCTGCGGGTGGAGTACTCGACGTCCCGTGCCGACGGCAGGGGGCAGTTCCGCCAGGGAGCCGTGACATCGATCGCGATGCCGAGAATCGAGTACCCGTCCGGATACCGGGTGACAGTGACCGGCGGTTCGGTCGTTTCGGCCCCGAATGCGCCTGTCATGGAGGTGCGCAGCGCACCTGGAGCGGATCGGGTCACGGTGCTGGCCACCCCGGCCTGAGCAGGTTCGACCCCCGCAGTGCGATGCGGGCCCGGCTCTTCGTGAGAGCCGGGCCCGCATCGGGACTCGGGGTGGGCTACTTCGCGCCCTGGCTGGCGACCGCGGCTGCGCCTGCGGCGGCCGCCTCCGGGTCGAGGTAGGTGCCACCCCGGTTGAGCGGGGTGAGGCTGCCGTCCACCGCGACCTCGAGGTCGTAGCGCAGCGGGATGCCGGTCGGGATGTTCAGCCCGGCGATGTCCTCGTCCGAGATGCCGTCCAGGTGCTTGACCAGGGCACGCAGCGAGTTGCCGTGCGCGGTGATCAGGACGGTCTTGCCCGCCTTGAGGTCCGCGGAGATCGTCTCCTCCCAGTACGGGATGAGGCGCTTGACCACGTCGAGCAGGCACTCGGTCAGCGGGACCTCGTCGAGGCCCTCGTAGCGCGGGTCGGCGTCCTGGCTGTACTCGGTACCCGCCTCGATCGGCGGCGGCGGGGTGTCGTAGCTGCGACGCCACAGCATGAACTGGTCGTCGCCGTACTCGGCCTTGGTCTGGGCCTTGTTCTTGCCCTGCAGCGCGCCGTAGTGCCGCTCGTTCAGACGCCAGTCGCGCACGACCGGGATCCAGTGCCGGTCGGCGGCGTCGAGGGCGATGTTCGCGGTGCTGATCGCCCGGCGGAGCAGGGACGTGTACAGCACGTCGGGCAGCACGTCGTGCTCCTTGAGGAGCTGGCCCGCCCGCTTGCCCTCCCCGATGCCCTTGTCGGTGAGCGGCACGTCCACCCAGCCGGTGAACAGGTTCATGGCGTTCCATTCGCTCTCGCCGTGGCGGAGCAGCACAAGGGTTCCGGTACTCATGCCCACAATCCTGACATGCGCCCAACACGGGGAAGGCTCCGGACGCAGACTGAGTGAATGGGCACACGCGACCGATGGGTGCTGCACGTCGACCTCGACCAGTTCGTCGCCGCCGTCGAGGTCCTGCGCCGCCCGGAACTACGTGGCCTGCCGGTGATCGTCGGCGGGCGCGGCGACCCCACCGAACGCGGCGTGGTCTCCACCGCGTCGTACGAGGCCCGCGAGTTCGGGATCGGATCGGGGATGCCGCTGCGGGTCGCCGCGCGCAGGCTCGCCACGCGCGAGGTCACCGACGCGGTGTTCCTCCCCGTCGACGGCGAGGCGTACACCGCTGCCTCGCAGCGGGTGATGGACACCCTGCGCGGGCTGGACGCGGTCGTCGAGGTGCTGGGCTGGGACGAGGCGTTCCTCGGCGTCGCCACCGAGGATCCGGTCGGCTTCGCCCGCGCCGCCCAGTCCGCCGTGCTCGAGGCGACCGAGCTGCACTGCTCGGTCGGCATCGGCGACAACAAGCTGCGCGCCAAGATCGCTACCGGCTTCGGCAAGCCACGGGGCGTGTACCTCCTGACCGCGGACAACTGGTTCGAGGTGATGGGCGATCGCGGCACGGACGCGCTGTGGGGAATCGGCAGCAAGACGGCGAGAAAGCTCGCCGCCCTCGGCATTCACACCGTCCGCGAGCTGGCCGACGCCACCGACGGTGAGCTCGCCGCCGCCCTTGGCCCGACCACCGGACCGTGGCTGCACCGGCTCGGCCTCGGCCTCGGCGGCGAGACGGTCACCGCCGAGGCCTACGTGGCCCGCGGCCACGGCAGGGAGACGACGTTTCAGCACGATCTCTCCGACCCCGAGCAGGTGGCGGCCGAGGTGCGTCTGCTCGCCGAGCGGGTCGCCGAGGACCTGCGGGCGGAGGGACGAGCGGCGGTCCGGGTCACGTTGAAGGTTCGGTACGCACCGTTCGACACCCACACCACCGGGGCACCCCTGGCCGAGCCGACGCTGGACCCGGTGGTGATCGCCGACGCCGCCGCGGCGCTGACCGAGCGACTCGATCACGACCGCGAGGTCCGGCTCCTCGGCGTCCGGCTCGAGATGACCCCGCCCTCCGCCGGGAGCTAGCTCGCGCTGCGCCTAACCCCGCGTCGCTTCGCTCGCACGAAGGTCCTTGCGGAGGATCTTGCCCGCCGCCGACTTCGGCACCGCGTCGATGAACTCCACGATGCGGACCTTCTTGTGGGGCGAGACCCGCTCGGCGACGAACGCGATGACCTCGTCCCCGGAGAGCTCGGCATCGGGCTGACGGACGACGAACGCCTTCGGGACCTCCTCGCCCTCATCGTCGAGCACGCCGATCACCGCCGCGTCGGCGATCTGCGGGTGGGTGAGCAGCAACGCCTCCAGCTCGGCGGGCGGCACCTGGTAGCCCTTGTACTTGATCAGCTCCTTGAGCCGGTCGACGATGTACACGACGCCCCCCGCATCGACGGTCGCGATGTCGCCGGTGTGCAGGTAGCCGTCCGCGTCGAGGGTCTCGGCGGTGGCCGCGTCGTTGCCGAGGTAGCCCACCATCACGTTCGGGCCCTTCACCCACAGCTCGCCCGGTGCGCTGACGCCCGCGGACGGGAGCGCGACCTCCTCGCCGGTGGCCGGGTCGACGAGCTTGTTCTCGGTGTTCGCGATCGGCTTGCCGACCGAGCTGAGCGGGACGTGGTCGTCCTCGAGCGCGATCGCATGGCTGACGGGGCTCAGCTCGCTCATGCCGTAGCCCTGGCGGACGCGGCAGTTCAGCCGGTTCGCCACCGCCTTGCCCAGCTCCTCGTCGAGCGGCGCCGCACCGGAGAAGATGGTGTGCACGGAGGAGAGGTCGTACTGGTCGACGAGCGGGTGCTTGGCCAGCGCGACCGCCACCGGCGGCGCCACGAAGATGTAGGTGCACTTGCGCTCGGAGGCGTTGCGCAGGAACTCGACGAGATCGAACTTCGGCATCGTGACCAGGGTGGCGCGCTCGAACAGCGCCGCGTTGAGCAGCACGGTGAGCCCGTAGATGTGGAAGAAGGGCAGGACGGCCAGGATCCGGTCGTCGGCGCTGATGCCCATCCGCGGTGGATCTGGCAGACGTTCGCCACCAGGTTCCTGTGGGTCAGCATCACGCCCTTGGGGCGGCCGGTGGTACCCGACGAGTACGGCAGCACCGCGAGGTGGGTGGCCGGGTCGAAGCTGACCTCGGGGGCCGGGGCGCCCTGGGTGAGCAGGTCCCGCAGCGACGGGTGCCCCTCGGCGCCGTCGAGCACGATGACCCGATCGGCCGGGATACCGACCTGTTCGGCGGCCGCCAGTGCCTGCGGCAGCAGCGGCGACACGGTGAAGAGGAACGTCGCCTTGGAGTCGGTGAGCTGCTTGGCGATGTCCTCGGCGTTGTAGAGGGCGTTGATCGTGGTGGCCGTGCCGCCCGCACGCAGGATGCCGTGCAACACGGACGCGAACGCCGGGACGTTCGGCGAATGCAGCGCGGCGACGTCGCCGACGGCCAGTCCGCGCGCAGCCAGCGCGCCCGCGACGGCGTCGACCTGACCGATGAGTGTGCGGTAGGTGGTCTCCGCGCCCGAGCCGCCGTCGATGAGCGCGGGTCGGTCCAGGTCGGCGTCCGAGACCTGACCGAACAGGAAGTCGTAGACGCTCAGGTTCGGGATCTCGACGTCGGGATAGGGGCTCTTGAAGCTCACGGGGGCCTCTCCTCGAGTGGTGCGGCGACAGGGTTGACGAACCAGGTAACTGTGACAGATAGAAACAGTTATCACACCTGTGACAGCCGTCACAGGATCGCCGAAACCCTACCCCGAACCGGGGCGCCCCGCCTCAGTCGGAGCCGGCAGCCCGGACCTGGTCAGCGGACATCAGGTGCACGAACGGCTGCAGGTTCGTGAGCGGCTCGCCGCGCGAGACCCGCCAGTCCCACTCCCGCCGAATCGAGGTGGCGAACCCGAGCTCCAACAGGGTGTTGAAGTCGCCGTCCGCGGCCTCGAGCACCTGACCGAGCACCCGGTCCAGTTCCGACCCTGTGACGGCATGGGTGGAGATCTGCCCGAGCAGGTAGATGTCGCCGATCTTGTCGATCGTGTAGCTCACCCCGTACAGCCGGCGGTTGCGACGGAGCAGATACCGGTAGACACCCTCGAAGTTCTCGTCGGGTTTGCGGCAGACGAAGGCCTCGACCCGGACCCCGTGCGCACCGACGGTGAGCAGGCAGGTGGTCTTGAGCTTGCGCTCGCCGGGCAGTTCCACGACGAACTGACCCTCGCCCTTGCGGGTGTACTCGAGCTCCCGCTCGGCCAGTTCGGCGTCGATGAGCTTCGCGATGTCGGTCACGCCCGCACTCCCCCCATTCGGCGCAGCTTCCACAGTCCGCGGCCGCGGCGCGGCGCGTGTTCGGGCAGCCTGCGGTAGCTGGCGTTCGCCCGCTTGTAGCTCTGGAGCAGCCCGTCGGCGGTGTGCTCCCAGGAGAAGTCCTCCGCGTGCAGCGGCGCGCGGCGCGCCATCTCGGCCAGCCGGCCGGGATCCGCGAGCAGCGAGTGCAGGGCACCGGCCCAGTCGTCGGTGCGGTGGCCGGGCACCAACAGCCCGGTCTCTCCGGACCGTACGGCGACCCCCAGTCCCCCGACATCGGCCGCGACGACCGGTGTCCCGCAGGCCTGCGCCTCGATCGCGACCAGTCCGAAGGACTCCGAATAGCTCGGCACCGCAACCAGATCAGCCGCGCGGTACACCTGCGCGAGCCGCTCGGGCGGCTGCGGCGGCAGAAAGGTGACCCTGGCGGTGATGCCGAGCGAGGCGGCCAGGTCGATCAGCGAATCGGGCCGGTCCAGCCCGGTACCCGAGGGCCCGCCGACGACCACGATCCGCAGCGGCAGCGCCGGTTCACGCTCGATCAGGGCGGCCGCGGCACGCAGCAGCACGTCCGGCGCCTTGAGCGGCTGGATCCGGCCGACGAAGGTCACGATCAGCTCGTTCGGGTTCAGTCCCAGCTCGGCCCGTGCCGCCGCGCGGTCACCCGGCCGGTACCGGGACAGGTCAGCGCCGGGGGCAACCACGTCGATCCTGCCGGGGTCCGCGCCGTAGATGTCGATCAACTGCTTGGACTCGTCGGCGGTGTTGGTGATCAGGCGGTCGGCCTCGGCCACCACCTGCTGCTCCCCGATCTGGCGCGCGACCGGCTCCGGGACGTCCCCGTCCGCCAGTGCGGCGTTCTTGACCGCGGCGAGGGTGTGCGCGGTGTGCACCAGCGGGACGCCCCAGCGGTCGCGGGCCAGCCAGCCGACCTGGCCGGAGAGCCAGTAGTGCGAGTGCACCAGGTCGTAGTGCCCCGGCTCGTGGTGCGCCTCCTCGCGCAGCACCCCGGCCGCGAACGCGCACAGCTGGGTGGGCAGGTCGTGCTTGTCGAGACCCTCGAACGGGCCCGCGACGACGTTGCGGACCAGCACGCCAGGCGCGGCCTCGACCACCGGTGCGTCCGCGGAGGAGGTCGCCCTGGTGAAGATCTCCACCTCGACCCCCCGGCGGGCGAGCTGCAGCGCGGTCTGGAGCACGTATACGTTCATGCCGCCCGCGTCACCGGTCCCCGGCTGCGCCAATGGAGAGGTGTGGACCGAGAGAACGGCCACCCTCCGCAACCGATGATTCTGCGCTGGGGTCACGGCTCCATCTTGCCCTGTGGCGATCACGCGCGGCGAAGCCGAGCCCCCTGGCCGCGTCACAGCGCGTCGACGAACTCGCTGACCTCGGCGACGAAGCGTTGCGGGTCCTCGACGAACGGCCCGTGGTCGCAGCCTTCCCAGTACGACGCGGTGGCGGCCGGGATCAGCTCGGCGGCGTGCCTGGCGGCGGAGACGTCGACGACGGTGTCCGCGGTGCCGTGCAGGATCAGCGCGGGCACGGTGAGGCCCGTGAGCAGCTCGTCGTGCCCCACCGCGCGGGTGAAAAGCGCCGCGCGCACCCGAGGGGGCGTCGACAGGCTGGCCCCGAACAGCGCCTGCGAGGCGACGCCCTTGCCCTCGGCCGGGCCGGTGAGGGCGGTGCCGAAACTGCCGAGCGCACGGATCGACTCGCGCGGGTCCTCGGACATCGCGGCCGGGATGGCCGCGCGCATCGACGATCCGACGCGGCCGCCCTTCTGCCCGGGCCCGATGCTGGTGATGGCGCCGACCAGCACGATCGCATCCACCGCGGCCTCACCGAACTCGGCGAGGTAGTCGCAGATCACCAGGCCGCCGTAGGACCAGCCCAGCAGCACCGCGCCGGACTCGATGCGCTCGGCGGCGAGCACCGCCTCGACGTCCGACGCCCAGATCTTCGGGTCGTCGTATCCGTCGGCGGGCGCGCCGGAGTAGCCGTGGCCGCGCAGGTCGACGGCGATCACGCGGTACTTGGCGGAGAGCGCGTCGAGCACGCCATCGCCCCAGCACCGCAGCGACTGCGCCCAGCCGTGCAGCAGCACCAGCGGACGGGCGGCAGCGTCACCCTCGACGCGGTAGACGATGGACGTGCCGTCGATGCTGACGGTTTCCCGGATAGCCATGCCGGCCATTCTGCGCCCCCCGCGCGGAGTCCGACCTTCGGCCCTGGGGGTGGCGGGTTCGACGGGCCGGCCTCTCGCGGTGGCAGGAGACGGCCGTGGCGTCGCGACCTACTCGAAGTAGTAGGGATCGGCGTAGGGATCGGCGTAGTAGTGGTCCTCGGGCGATGTGGGCGCGGGCAGACCGCTGTCCGTGCCTGCGTCGCCACCGGGGTCGGGGATCGGCACCGATTGTCTCGTCGGCTGGGTGGGGGTGGCCGCTGCCGACCGGGTCGGTATGGGTCGAACCGGTTCGCCGACGGGCGCCGGGCGTGCGTTGACCGGCATGGCTGGTGGTGGGACGTCGACGGCGGCGTAGCCGACCGCGGCTGCACCCGCGGCAACGACCGCCACCGCCGCCGCGAGCAGGCCGACTTTCCGTTTCGTGCTCGTCCGCCGACCCGGAGTCGGTGCAGAGGTGTCGGAACCACCGCCCGGTTGTGAAGTCGAGTCCCTCCCCGGCAGCAGCGCGGTCGCAGGAAACGACCTCGGTCGTCGAGGATTGCCGATGTTCACGGTTCTGGCGGTGCCGGGGTCGATGACCGCTGTGGCCGCAGTGTTCGTGTGCGGTTCGGCGACAAGGGCGCGCTTCGCGGCCGCAGCGAGGCCCCCCGCGGTGAAGTACCGGTCGTCGGGGCTTTTCGCCATTGCCTGTGCGATGACCTGGTCGAACCCGGCGGGCACCCCGGGCCGGACCTGGCTGGGCCGCGGCGGGGCCGCGGTCAGATGCCCGGAGATCTGCTGCTCGAGACTTTCCCCCGGGTAGGGGTGCGCGCCGGTCAGGCATTCGTGGAGCACGCAGGCCAACGCATAGACGTCGGACCGTGCGTCGCCTTGCCCTGTGGTGAATCGTTCGGGGGCCATGTAGTGGAAGGTGCCGATCGTGGCCCCCGTGCTCGTCAGGCCCTTGTCCTGGGCGGATCGAGCGATACCGAAGTCGATGAGGTACACGAAGTCTCGGGCACTGACCAGCATGTTGGAGGGTTTGACGTCGCGGTGCACCAGACCGGCGGCATGCGCGGCGTCCAATGCGGCCGCCACCTGTTCGACGACGGAGACTGCCACAGCCGGGGGCATCGGCCCGTGCAGGGCCAGGAGGGTCTTCAGGTCGGTGCCCTCGATCATGCGCATGTCGAGGTACAGACGACCCTCGATCTCCCCGTAGTGGTGAATGGGGACGACATGAGGCTCGCTCAGGCGGGCAGCCGCGTGCGCTTCGCGGCGAAACCGCTCCCGGAACCCCGGGTCCGCGGCGGTGTGCTCGTGCAGCACCTTCAACGCGACGATCCGGTCGGTGAGGGTGTCGTAGGCCTTGTGGACCTTCCCCATGCCGCCCTCGCCGATCAGCTCCTGCAGGCGGTACCGCCCAAAAGAGGTTCCATCCACGTACTTTCTCCCTCTCGATGAGCGCACCCGACACCCATCGGGTTTCTGCCCAGCGGCGTCCCTTCAGTTTCATGCGCCACTGACTGAATTTTCAGTCTGCCCTCGCAGGGTAGCAGTCGAACGGGGTCGTCACCCCTCGATGCCGTTCGAGGATGAGGGGCACGACAACCGTCACCGAGCACCACAATGCGGAGAACTGCTCATGCGGACGAAGCAACCGCCCTCGGGTCGCAGAAGTCTGTTCCTGCCGGTGACGGCAGCCGCGGCGGTGGCCGCGATAGCCGCGGGAATCTGGCTCCAGATCGGCGAACGGCACGACTCGGACACCGCCTATGCCGCAGGAACGTCCGAACCCGCCGACAGGATCGACATCGAGGCCTCGGTACAGCGGGTGGACGCGGCCGCGCGAGAACTCACACTTCGAGTCCTCGTCACGCCACGTGGCGCGCTCAGCGACGACGGCGGACTCAGCCCGAACGAGGAGCTCACACTCCTGACCTCGCCAGATATCCAGCAAGACTTGATATTTCGGGCGGACACACGAGTCACCACCGTCGATGTCCCGGTCGCGCTGTCCGGCGGCTCCATCACCGACTACCCCTTCGACAGCTACCTGACCGACATCGAATTCGCCGCACGCCAGGGCGATCGCCCGGTCCCGGTCACCGACACTGTCGAACAGAGATGCCCTGTTCCACCCCACCGTCGAGGTCGCCGACACCGCCGATACCGCCGCCTTCGAGGTCAGCGTCGGCCGCTCGAACAGCATTCTGATCTACGCCATCTTCATGATGGCCGCCATGTGGGCGCTCGCGATCGCCGTCGTGATCGGCACCCGGTTCCTGACCTCCCGGCGGCTTGGCCTGGTCTGGCCCGCCCTCGGCTGGATGGCTGCGACGCTGTTCGCCCTCGCCGCCTTCCGCAACACCGCGCCAGGAGCCCCGCCCATCGGGTCACTGCTGGATTACATGGCCTTCCTCTGGACCGAGGCGATCATCGCGCTCTGCGTCATCGCCACCGTCATCGCGGGGGCGCGGGCAGAACCACCCGCCGAGTCGCCCACTCCCGATCCGATCTCGCCGCCATCGAGGCCGGGCTGAGGTCCGACCCGGCGGGTGACCCCGTCGGCGAAGGCCACCGGCAGCGCGAGCCTCGCCTCACCGACCCACGACGCCGGTCGTGCTCACGAGGCGGCCGGGCCGAGTTCCACGGTGATCGCGCCTGCGAGCAGATGTCGCGCCCGCTCGAGTGTCATCGAGCCGCTCAGCCAGCGTTCACTGAGGCCCTCGACCAGGGCGGTGAGGCGCTCGCCTGCGTCGGCAGGGTCGGCCGCGGGGCTCGCCAGACCCGCGGCCTGTGCGTGCCGGATGAGGGTTTCGGCATCGCGCGCCCACGCCTCGGTGGTTGCGCGAAGCGGCTCCCGCAGGTCGTCGGAGAAGACGGCGCTCGCCCTGAGCTCACCCCAGGCGATGCTGTTCTCCCGCACCTCGGGCGCGCTCTGGATCTCGAGCAGGAGCATCTGTTCAAGCTGCGCCCGTGGGTCCGCTGAGGTGGATGCGTCGCCGGCGTAGCGCTCGGCCCGGTCGTTGATGTGGTCGAGGGCGCTGCGCAGCACCCCTGACCTGTCCTGGAAGTGGTAATAGATCAGGGCGGTGGAGACACCTGCCTCGGCGGCGAGCTTTTCGACCCGCAGGCCGCGCACTCCGTCCTGCGCGATCACGCGGACCGCTGCTTCCATGATCTGTGTTCGACGGTCTGCCACGACACCTCACTCTACGGACGCCTTCGGGCCGCCCGGTTCGACGCACTGACACCACGTCGAAACCGGCGCCCCTGATTTCGACCAGCGATCCTCGATCGGTTCTAGTCCGCCGGTTCCTGCTGGGTGGTGCAGTGGATACCGCCACCGCCCGCGGCGATGCCGTCGATGTTGATCTGCACCACCTTTCGGTCGGGGAAGAGACGCTCCAGTTCCTCTTTCGCAACCTTGTCGGTTTCGGGGTCGCCGAACTCGGGGGCGATCACCGCGCCGTTACAGACGTAGAAGTTGATGTAACCGGCCGCGAAGTCGTCGGATTCGAACTCCGGCCTGACCGTGCCCGGCGCATCGAGGACCACGACCTCGAGCGCGCGACCCTGCGCGTCGGTCGCGGCCTTGAGGATCTCCAGATGGCGGGCGGTGACGTCGTGGTCGAACGATTCCGGGTCCGGATCGTATCCGGCGACCACAACGCCCGGACGGGCGAAACGGGCGTAGAAGTCGGTGTGGCCGTCGGTGATGTCCTTGCCCGCGATGCCGGGCAGCCAGATGATCTTCTCGAGCCCCAGCAGATACCCCAGCTCCTCCTCGACATCCTCCTTCGACCACCCGGGATTCCGATTGTCGTTGAGCACACAGCTTTCGGTGATGATCGCGGTTCCTTCGCCGTCGACCTCGATGCCACCGCCCTCGAGGATCAGGTCGGTGGGCAACGACTCGACCCCGGCGCGCGCGGCGACGAGGGCCGCCACGCCCGCATCCTGGTCGAAGTCCTGCTTCTCACCCCAGCCGTTGAAGTTGAAGTCGATTCCCGCCTTCGCCCCGTTCCCCTTCACGAACACCGGGCCGGTATCCCGCATCCAGAGATCGTCGAGCGGGGCCTCGATCAGCTCGACGGAGGGACCGACGAGTCCGCGGGCAATGTCGAGTTCCTCGGGGCGCACCAGCATCGAGACGGCCTCGAACTGCGCGATGGTCTGCGCGATCGTCGCCAGGTTGCGCCGAACCTCGGGAAGCAACTCGGCGCCCCAGACTTCCTCGCTCGCACCGAATGCCATCCAGGTCCGCTTGTGCGGGTCGCCCTCTTCTGGCATCCACCACTCGCGCTGGTCGGCGTCGTCGCCACCACCGTCTGCCGAGGACCCGCCGTCCGTGCACCCCACTACCAGCAGTCCGCCTGCCACTGCCAGGCCCGATTGCAGGAATCGTCGTCTGAGCATCGCGTGAATCTTCCTGTTCTCCCCCAGCCACGACCCGAGGGCCTGTGATCTTTGTCGAGGGTGCCCGGCATGGGTCCCGCTCCTGTGTAGACGCGCCGCCTGGGGGTTCGTGCGACTGCTGTTTCACATCCTATCCTGACCAAAATTTCAGTCAAGGCTAGGGTGTGATGGTCAGACAAAATCGCCTCGAGGGCGCACGACATCAGGAGAGATGAAATGGGTATGGGCCGATTCGCACAGGTGGGCGACGCGCTCGCCGCCCTGTTCCTCGGAGATTCCGGCAACAGCGAGGACGACGGGCGTCGTTGGGCGATGCCGGACGAGGGCGATCGACACGAGCGCACCTGGATGGCATTCGGCGCCAGCGAAGAGGTCTGGGGTCGGCATCTGCTGTCGCAGGCCCGTCACGACCTGGCGCGCATCGCGCGGACGATCGCCCAATTCGAACCCGTCTCCATGCTGGTGCGCCCACACGAGATCGATCTCGCCCGCCACCTGATCGGGGGCGCGGACGTCGAGTTGATCGAGGCCCAACTCGACGATCTGTGGATGCGCGACACCGGGCCGGTGTTCGTCAAGGGCGAGGGCACGAGGGCAGGCGTCGATTTCAACTTCAACGGCTGGGGCGGGAAGCAGAAGTGCCGCCGCGACCGCGGCGTTGCAGACCTCGTCACGCGCCACGCGGGGGTGGAGTCACTGCCGACCGATCTGGTGCTCGAGGGCGGAGGCATCGAGGTAGACGGCCAGGGCACGGCCATCATCACCGAGAGTTGCGTGCTCAACAACAACCGCAATCGGGGCTGGAAGAAGAAGGACGTCGAGGAGGAACTGGAGTATCTGCTGGGGCTCGAGAAGATCATCTGGCTGCCCGGCATCGCGGGCTTCGACATCACCGATGGTCACACCGATTTCTACGCCCGCTTCGCCCGGCCCGGCGTGGTCGTTGCCGGTCTGGACACCGACCCGAACTCGTTCGATCACGAGATCACCCACACCCACCTCGAGATCCTGCGCTCGGAAACCGACGCGCGCGGCAGGGCCCTCCAGGTCGAGGTGATCGAGGGCCCGACGCACGTCCGGCCGACGCACGACGACGAGGACTTCGCGGCCGGCTACATCAACTTCTACGTCTGCAACGGCGCCGTCATCGCCCCGGAATTCGGTGACCTCGAAGCAGATTCGGCCGCGAGGGCCACGCTGGGGCGGCTGTTCCCCGATCGCCAGGTGGTGCAGATCAACATCGACGGCATCGCCGCCGGTGGTGGCGGCATCCACTGCACCACCCAGCAGGAGCCCGAGAACTAGAAGCACTGCCGGCGTCACACAGGCGCGAAACGCACTACCGTGGGTGCATGTGCCGCTTGTTCGGGATGACCAGCGCACCGTCACGGGTCAAGGCCACGTTCTGGCTACTCGACGCCGCGGACAGTCTGGCCGTGCAGAGTCGACGCGATCCCGATGGCACCGGCCTCGGCACCTTCACCGCCGACGGCGAACCGCTCGTCGAGAAACAACCGCTGCCCGCCTACGCGGATGCGAGCTTCGCGACGGAGGCGAGGGAACGCCGGTCCGAGACCTTCGTCGCCCACATCCGGCACGCCTCCACCGGCGGGCTCGCGATGGTCAACACCCACCCGTTCAGCCTGAGTGGGCGGATCTTCGCGCACAACGGCGTGATCGAGGACCTGCCGCGGTTGGACGAGGAGCTCGGGTCGTACCGATCGGCGGTCGCGGGCGAAACCGACTCCGAGCGCTTCTTCGCGCTGATCACCAAGCACATCGACGGCCGCGGCGGCGACGTCACCGCGGGCATCACAGATGCCGCCCGCTGGGTCGCCGAGCACCTGCCGATCTTCGCCATCAACATCGTGCTGACCACCGCGACGGAGCTGTGGGCGCTGCGCTACCCCGACACCCACCAGCTCCTGGTGCTCAGTCGCGGGCCGGACACCGGCAGGCACCTGGAGCACGCCAGCCCGGCGGGCACCGTCCGGGTCCGGTCGGGCGAATTGGCCTCGGCGCCTGCGGTCGTGGTGGCCAGCGAGCGGATGGACGAGAACCCCGCGTGGCGGTCGCTGGCGTCCGGCGAACTGCTGCACGTCGACGCGGAGCTCAACATCGACAGCGCCGTGATCCTCGACCGCCCGCCCGCGCATCCGCTCACGCTGGCCGACCTCGGCGCGACGGCCGCCGCGTCGCAGGCGAGCCGCTGAATCGACCTCAGCCCAGCGCCGCGACGATCTCCGTCGCCGTGGCGTGCACCGCGCCGATCCGCCCGGCCTCCTCGAGGTGCCGGTCGTCGACGCCCGAGATCGCGTCGGCCGCGATGAGCACGCGGAGGTCGCGTTCGCTCGCGTCGACGATGGTGGCCCGCGGGCAGTTCGGATAGTTACAGCCCGCCACCACCACGGTGTCGACGCCGCGCTCGCGCAGGTGCGACTCGAGTTCCGTCCGGTGGAACGCGCTCCACCGCGGCTTGAACAGCACGACCTCGGTCGGCGTGACCTGCTGCAGCCCGCCGCCCAGGAGCACGTCCGGATCGAGGTCCGCGACGCCGAACTCGGGGACGATCTGCGACCCCACGGTGCCCGGGCTCGCCATCCGCGCGCCCGCGGCGATGGCGGACCGGCGGACGAGGTCGACGTCGTCGCCCGCGTAGAGCCGGACGATGTGCACGATCGGGCGCCCCGTGGCCCGGTAGGCCTCGAGCAGCCGCGCGATCGCGGGCAGCACCTGCGTGGTTCCGGGGACCGGACTCGATCCACCGTCGACGAAGTCGCGTTGGGTGTCGACCACGAGCAGGGCGGAGGCGGCCAGATGCGGGGCGATCCAGGGGTCGAGGCGCCCCTCGAGAGTGCTCACGGCATCACCGTATCTGCCCATGGGCGGGGGACGGCGGGTCTAGCATCGATTCATGGAGCTTGACGAGCTGCTGGCGACCATGCCGTTCGCGGTGAAGTCGGGAATCGAGCTGGTCTCCGCGACCCCCGGCGAGGTCGTCGGCCGGCTGGCGTGGAGCGAGGACCTCACCACCGCGGACCACATCATGCACGGCGGGGCGCTGACCACCCTCGCGGACAGCGTCGGCGCCGTGTCCGCGTTCCTGAACATCCCGTCGGGCGCCGCGCGGGTGACGACGGCCTCGAACGCTGTCTATGCGCGACAGGTGCGCCGCGGCGTCGTCACCGCCGCCGCCCGCCCGTTGCACGTCGGCCGCAAGACGATCCTGGTCTCCATCGACCTCACCGACGACGACGGCAGGCTCGTCTCACAGGTCACCCAGTCGCACGCCGTGGTCGGCGACGCCGGCTTCTGAGCCGGCGTCGCCCGGCGGGTACAGGCGACGCCGTTACTGGGCGGCCACCACGACCGGCGCCTCCGCATCGGAGGGGACGCTGGTACGGATGAGGTGGTCAAATGCGCCGAGCGCCGCGGTCGCGCCCGCTCCTGCGGCGACGATGATCTGCTTGTACGGGGCGGTTGTGCAGTCTCCCGCTGCGAATACGCCGGGAACGGACGTCCGCCCGTGGTCGTCGACGATGATCTCGCCGCGCGGGGTCAGATCGACCGTGCCGGAGAGCCATTCCGTGTTGGGGAGCAGCCCGATCTGCACGAAGACGCCGTCCAGGTCGACGGCGTGCGACGCGTCGGTCGTGCGGTCCGTGTAGGCCAGGCCGGTGACCTTGGCGCCGTCACCGCGCACCTCGGTCGTCAGGGTGCTGAGCAGGATGTCGACGTTGGGCAGGCTGCGGAGCTTGCGCTGCAGGACGTCGTCGGCGCGCAGCTCGGAGTCGAACTCGACCAGCGTGACGTGCGCGACGATGCCGGCGAGGTCGATGGCCGCCTCGACGCCGGAGTTGCCGCCTCCGATCACCGCGACACGCTTGCCCTTGAAGAGGGGGCCGTCGCAGTGCGGGCAGTAGGTGACGCCCTTGTTCCGGTACTCGGTCTCGCCGGGCACGTTCATCGCCCGCCACCGCGCGCCGGTGGACAGGATCACGCTGCGAGAGAGCAGACGCGCGCCGCTGGCGAGCTCGACCTCTACCAGGCCCTGCTGGGAGGCGGCGGGAGTCAGCTTCGCGGCGTTCTGCACGTTCATGATGTCGACGTCGTACTGCCGGACATGGTTCTCCAGCTCGGCGGCGAACTTCGGGCCCTCGGTGTAGGGCACCGAGGCGAAGTTCTCGATTCCCATGGTGTCGAGCACCTGGCCACCGAATCGCTCGGACACGACTCCGGTGCGAATCCCCTTCCGCGCGGCGTAGATTGCCGCGGTGGCGCCTGCGGGCCCGCCGCCGACGACCAGCACATCGAACGGGTCCTTCTCGGAGATGGCCGCGGCGGTACGGTCGGCCGATCCGTTGTCGAGCTGGCCGACGATCTGCTCGAGGTTCATACGGCCCGAGCCGAACGGCTCGCCATTGAGGAACACGGTCGGGACCGCCATGACCTGCCGGTTGTCGATCTCGTCCTGGAAGAGGGCGCCGTCGATCGCGATGTGCTTGATGTTGGAGTTCAGCACGCACATCAGGTTCAGCGCCTGCACCACGTCGGGGCAGTTCTGGCAGGAGAGGGAGAAGTAGGTCTCGAAGTAGAAGTCTCCCTCGAGGTCACGCACCTGGGCGAGCAGGTCCGCGGACTCCTTCGAGGGGTGGCCGCCGACCTGCAGCAACGCGAGGACAAGGGACGAGAACTCATGTCCGAGAGGGATGCCGGCGAACTGCACCTCGACGTCGGTGCCGACGCGGCGGATCGCGAAGGACGGCCGACGCGGGTCGCCGCCGGTGCGGGAGTGGCTCACCAGGTCCGACATGCCGGCGATCTCGTCGAGGAGTCCGCCGAGTTCCGCGGACTTCGGGCCGTCATCAAGGGTGGACACCAGCTCGATCGGCTGGATCACCTTCTCGAGCAACGTCTTCAACTGGTTTGCGAGTGAGGCTTCGAGCATGAGGGTCTACTCCGAAAGTTGGCAGAACAGTGACCGGAAGAAACGGGAGTCGGCGAACTTCTCAGCTCGAGCCGAGGCGCGGGTGAGCCGCACGAGGGGACGGTGCCGGTGGCACGGGATGTAGGCACCGTGCCACCGGTGCGGACAACCGTCGACGAATCAGATCTTGCCGACGAGCTCCAGCGACGGGGCGAGGGTGTCGTCGCCCTCTTCCCACTTCGCCGGGCAGACCTCGCCCGGGTGCGACCGGACGTACTGGGCGGCCTTGACCTTGCGGACCAGCTCGGAGGCGTTGCGGCCGATGCCCTCGGCGGTGACCTCGGTGAACTGGATGACGCCGTCCGGGTCGACCAGGAAGGTGCCGCGGTCGGCCAGGCCCTGATTCTCGCGGAGCACCTCGAAGTCGGTGCTGATCTGCAGGGTCGGGTCGCCGATCATCGCGTACCGGATCTTGCCGATCGTGTCGGACGACGCGTGCCACGCCTTGTGCGTGAAGTGGGTGTCCGTGGAGACCGAGAAGACCTCGACACCCAGGCGCTGCAGCTCCTCGTAGTGATCCGCGAGGTCACCGAGCTCGGTCGGGCAGACGAAGGTGAAGTCGGCCGGGTAGAAGTAGAAGACGGCCCACTTGCCCTTGATGTCCTCGTCGGAAACGCTAACGAAGGCACCATCTTTGAACGCCTCGGCGGAGAAGGGCTTGATCTTCTTGTTGATCAGCGACATGCATAGCCTCATTCGTGAACGGTGTGTTGGTATGTCCGTTTTCGACACTATCGACCGTCGATTGATCAGACCAATCAAAGATAGTTTGAACATTGATAGCGGACGGCTATAAGGGCTGGATTCCGCTTCCGGGAGCGCGAGCCCGCACCGAAATGTGAGCGATGCCACAGCCATCGGTCGTGCCAGCGGTGGAGCGGCCCCGGCCGCAACCCGCCCACCAATCGGGTCGGCCCCGGCTACCGTTGAGCGATGTCGCGCTTGCTCGACGCCTACCGCCGCACCGGGGCCGACCTGCCGTTCGGTGATCCCCTGGCCGCGCACGGCGTCGCCATGGAGGGCTACTTCTGGCGGTTCACCCTGCCCGAGTCGGGCCGGGTCGTGATCGCGCTGTGCGGGATCAACCGGGCCGCCGACGGCAACTGGGCCACCCTGGGCCTGGCCGCGCACCCGGGCGCCTTCCTGCGGACCGCCGCGCATCCGGTCGCGGCCGCCGACCCCCACCGGCTCGGCGCCGCCGCCGGGGAGGCGTTCCGCGGCGAACCCGACCGACTACGGGTGGACCTCGGTCCCGACGCCGGGCTCGACGTGCGGATCACCCATCCGAGGCCGTGGCCACGCCGGGTCCTCGGCGGTTCGAGCGTCTTCCAGACGATCCCGGCGCTCGACCAGTACTGGCACCCGTGGCTGCTCGGTGGGCGCGCCGAGGGAACCGCGGTGCTCGGCGGCGAGGAGTGGGACCTCACCGGTGCCCAGGTGTACGCCGAGAAGAACTGGGGCCGAGCCGGATTCCCCGACTCCTGGTGGTGGGGCCAGGCGCAGGGCTTCGCGGAGCCGCGGGTGTGCGTCGCCTTCGCGGGCGGCCAGGTCAGCGCCGGACCGCTGCGCACCGAGGTGACCGCTGTCGTGGTCCTGCTGCCGGACGGACGGTTGCTGCGCCTCGGCGATCCGGTGGTCTCCCCCGTCCGGGCCCAGGTGACCGACGAGCACTGGACGCTCCGCGGCCGGAGCCCGCGCTGGAGCGTGGACATCGAGGGCCACGGGACGATCGGCGACGCGCACGTCCTACCGGTTCCGCTGCCCGCCGAGCGGCGCAACGTCCCCGGCGCGTTGGAACACCTGGGCGCGCGGATGTCGGTGACGGTCCGCCGGGGGCACCGGACGGTCTGGTGCGGCGAGTCGGCTGTGGCGGCGCTGGAGCACGGCGGGTTGGCGCGCGCCAGGGCCGAGGCGGACCGGCGGGGAGCACGACCGGATGCGACCGACGCCCCACCCCTACCCCCGCGGCGGGGGCGCTGACCTTCGTTTTTTTGTGACACGGACCTGGATCGGTCATACACTCCCCCGCCATGGAGCTCCAGACGCGTCAACTTCGCTATTTCGTTGCAGTAGCAGAGGAGTTGAGCTTCACCCGCGCCGCGCAGAAACTGCACATCGCACAGCAGGCACTGAGTGCGCAGATCAAGCAGCTGGAACAGAGCCTCGGGGTGACGCTGCTCGTCCGCACCACGCGCAGCGTGACCCTGACCGCCGCAGGTGCCGTGTTCCTCGACGACACCAGCGCGCTGCTGGCGGCCCTGGACGACGCCGCCGAGCGCGCCCGCGCGACGGACCGCAGCGAGAACCAGCGACTGGTGCTGGGGTTCCTCGAGGGCGCGGCGCTGACCCTGACCGAGCCGATCATGTCGGCGTTCCGCGATCGGCACCCCGGGGTGACGATCGAGATGCGTCAGTTCAACTACGACGACCCGTCCGCCGGACTGAACGACCGGTCGGTTGACGTGGCGTTCGTGCGGCGCCCGCTGACGACTGACGGTGTCGACTTCGAGCACCTGTTCACCGAGCCGCTGGTCGCGATGGTGCGGGCCGATCACCACCTCGCCGATCGCACCAGCGTCGAGGTGGCCGACGTGATCGACGAGCTCTTGTTCGGGGCGGTGACCACCGACCCGGTGTGGAATGCCTTCTGGGAGTTCGACGCACACAGAGGCGGAAAGCCCGGGCGAATCGTCTCCCGCTCGACGGCACTGCTCGAGGAGTGCCAGAAGGTGGCGGCCGGCGTCGGCATCGTGGTGACGGTGGCGGCCGCGCGCTGGGTTCAGTATCCAGGGGTGAAGATCCTGCCGATCGCCGATGCCGAGCCGAGCGAGGTCGCGCTTGCGTGGCCGCGCGACACCGACTCGGCCCTGGTGCACTCGTTCGTCGACGCCGCCATCCAGGTGCGCGACGGGCGCCCCGACCTGGTCAAGAGGCTGGAAGAACCGGACCTCGACGAGCGGACGATGCCCACCCTCATCCCCTACTGACAACGGGACCTTGTCAATCCATGCAGAAATGGATGTTTCACTTCCGAACCACCCGGCCATAGGGTTCTTGGTGCTGGACGTCCGTATGGATCGTCCAGCCCGATGAACGCGCCGGTCCCACCTGACCTGCGCTTGGCGACCGCGCGTTGACCCGCGCGAATCCCGCGAACGGCCGATCCGGCCCGCGCGACGTTTCGCGCATCGCCCATCGGGTAGCACGGTCGGACCCGCCGTGCGCGGGTTGGTCCTGGGCGCCCGCCCAGCGGAAGAGGTGGAACATGGCAGCACGAGGCCGAGACCTCACCCGCGTCGCCTGCGATGACGATCTTGTTCGCAGCGGCCACTGCACCACGGGTACGCACCGAATCGACTGCGCCCGGTGGCCATTGGAATGAGCTTGCGGCGATCCGCGTGCCGTGCGCGACGGCAACGCCAGCACGCTCGCCCGCAGTCCTGCATCCGGCGGCGTGCGAGCGACAGGGAACTGAACGCTCCCCGAAGGTAACAGCACTATCTCGGCCAGACGACGGAGACCGGGATTGATAGCGCTTTCGCACGTGCCCACAGGGAGCGTTCTTTAATTCATTGAATCTCGAATAGTTCACTTCACCTATACCGGAGTGGTGCCATAAAAAACGACGTCGACTCGATCTAGAATTCAATTCACCGGGCTGACGCGGCAGTGCTCAGGACTGCCGAGAGCTACGCCACCCCAGCGGTCCTGAGCCTCGATCCAACCGCTGCCCCAACGCCACGCATCGGCATCTAACTGCAACAACGACACATAGTTCCTACGCAAGGCCGACCTCCCGCTCACACGCGGGGCGTCGGTCCCATTGGCGTGCAGCGAGCCCGCCGGGCGCAACCATGAACGCTCGATGAATTCCAATCAACGATTGCCATTATTGATACGCGACGTTACAGAACGAAATGCACGGGCCGAAAAACCTCCCGATCAAACCCCTTACACAGGCCAATTCGGTGTGATAGAAAATACTCCGCCGCAACACATCACGTTGCGGTCACAGGGAATCACAACATCATCAAGGAGAAATCATGGGCAACCTGTCTGCGGCGATCGACTCGATCACGACCATCATCAACGCCATCAAGACGCTGGGTTCGCTCAGCTGACGGCTCGGCGCCGGTGCCACTCCCGAGGGTGCACCGGCGCCGCCACCTCCCCTCTCTTGATCTATCGCCATTGCCCCACCGGCGACACGGAGTGGTCGAGAACCCGTTGAACACGGTGGCTGGACCGCCCGGCCACCGTGACAACCACCCCGGTCGGCCGCCGGCCCGACCGCACCAGAAGAGAAGTCAGGAAATCCCCATGCAGACGAAATCCGCTCGTCGTATCGCAGCTCTCGCGGCGGTCGCCACACTGCCGACAGCCCTCCTCGGGGTCGGTGTCGGCACCGCGAACGCCGCCAACCCGGACTGCCAGCAGTCCAGTCACTCGCAGAAGAATGACTGGAGCACCGTCGGGATCACCCACACCTACGACAAGTCCGTCTCGGCCGCCGAGGCCGCCGCCGGGACCAAGGTCACCTACAAGATCGTGGTCGGAACCACCAGCATCGGGAACCCGTACGTCAACTCCATCGCGGACTTCCCGCCGGCCGGCTTCGGTACGCCCACGGCCAAGGTCACTGCCTACCACCTCCCCGGGGGACAGAAGACCGAGAACGTCACCCCGCAGCCGAACGGGGATGGCAGCTGGCGCGTGAGCAGCACCGGGTGGTTCGTCAACTCCGGCAACCCGGTGACCGCCGAGTTCACCTACACGGTTCCGGCAGGGGTCCAGACCGGCGCGTCCGTCCTCAGCGGCGGCGCCGCTGTTGGCGGCACCGTCGGCGTCGGGACGACCAAACCCGACCTGGCCGCCTGCTTCACCGTGCGGGAGAAGAACCCGGGCGAAGCCGCGACCGGCAGCGCGGACAGCGCCGGTCTCGGCTCCTCCGGCGGCCAGCTCAGCTCCACCGGTTCGGCTTCGGACTTCGCCGCCGACACCCTCACGAAGATCATCAAGAACCTCGCCGGCAGCTAGCGCCGGCCTCCCGCTCCGGCGCCGCGGTCGAGCGCGGCGCCGGAGCACCACCCCTGAAAACAGAACGCGTAGGCGTCGTGGCGCCGCGCCACCGAAAGGGAATACCCATGGCACATCGAACACTCACGCGCGGCGTCGCCGCCGGCGCGGCAACCACATTCGCGGTCGGCGCTTTGGCCCTCTTCGGTGGTGGCATCGCCGGCGCCGCCCCTGCCTCGGTCACCTGGGACGAAGGGTCCACCCGGTTCACCCGCGGGGTCAGCAACGCCGCCCCCGCTGTGGGCGACACCATCACGGTCACAACGAAGTTCGAGCGAACCAAGGCTGTCGAGGAACGACTCAACTGGGTCAAGGACTATCACGACGCCTGTCTGACCTACGTCTACGACTCGGCCAAGATGAACGGCAAGCCGGTCGAGCCCCACCTCGATATCAAGCCCGGTTTCATCGCCGCCGACTTCATGGCCACCAGCTACCAGGCGACCGTCACGCAGGCCAGTCCCGTCACCTTCACCGCCCAGTACAAGGTCGGCGAGAACTGCGTCATCGGCGCCAAGCTCAACTCCGGCATGGAATACATCGGATCCCGCGGGCCAGGTAACTACAGCAGCAAGGGCCCCCAGATCACGGTCAAGGCCGGCGGCGCCGGCAGCCTCGGCTCCCTGTTCGGCTCCTGAGCCGGCTCGCGACAGAAACCACACTGCGGGCTTCGGCGCCCAGCCCTCGTG